>NZ_CBFFRL010000166.1:0-10847 GCF_965644215.1 Phytobacter sp. V69 | reverse complement strand
ATTATCTTTCAATGGTCAAGCTGGGTTGCATCCGATTGTTTTACAAGAGGTTATGCAATTAAGGGACACAGCCTAGTCGCTAGTGTGTTGCACAATAAACAGGCTTTGTTTTTGGGCATTTAAATAAACTGCGGTACGGCCATTACGCTGCTCAACTCATGCTCATAGCGGGCAAAATGAAACTCCTCGCCTTCGCAGTAATAGGTTTCGATAGGCAGCGTCAGGCCCGCACTGCCTTCTGGCGCCTGGTTTAAAGACCAGGTTATCGTTGTGTCGCTATCATTGACCGTCAAATATTCAGGGATACCGCTGGGCAGCAGCACCACGACTACTTTACTCATTATGTTTCCCCAGACAGATTTAAAAAGCGACATTATCAATGAGCGAACATGACAATTCACCGTCATCTGAATTACATTGTGATGACAATGACCGCCCTGATATGTCGGGTAACGCGTTTGTAGGTTTTATATTTTTTTTATCACGTTTCGCGGGTAAGTCGCGTAACGCGCAGTCAGAAATAAACGATCTTTACATTTATTGACAGAAGAGAAAGTATAAAGCGTGAGAGTTACCGCAATATTTCTGTGTATATGAACGAACTGTTACAGAAACGGTAACTCTCCGCTAACGTTATGCCTGGCTCAAGGCTTAATGCTTGATCATCACATGGCGAACGACGGTGTAATCCTCCAGCCCGTACATCGACATGTCTTTACCGTAACCCGAGAGTTTTTGTCCCCCATGTGGCATTTCGCTGACCAGCATAAAATGGGTATTTACCCAGGTGCAGCCATATTGCAGACGTGCGCTAAGACGATGAGCGCGCCCCACATCTTTTGTCCACACCGATGACGCCAGCCCATACTGCGAATCGTTGGCCCAGCCCAGTACCTGCTCCTCATCGTCAAACACGGTCACGCTAACCACCGGGCCAAACACTTCGCGCTGTACAATCGCGTCGTCCTGTTTTGCCCCTGCCAGCAAGGTCGGCTGATAGTAATACCCAGCACCCTCGCGCTTGCTGCCGCCCGTCACCACGCGGACATGGCTCAACGCTTTGGCGTCTTCCACCGCTTTGCTGACGCGAGCCAGATGTGCTTCTGAGCTCAACGGGCCTAATTCAGTGGACTCATCATCCGGGGCACCCATTTTCAGGCTTGCCACCGCGGCACCCAGTTTTTCAACCAACGCATCGTATACGCCCTTTTGCGCATAAATACGACAGGCAGCGGTACAGTCCTGCCCGGCATTGTAGAAACCAAAGGTGCGTACGCCTTCCACCACCGCATCCAGATCGGCGTCGTCAAACACAATGACTGGCGCTTTGCCGCCCAGCTCCATATGGGTGCGTTTAATTGAGGACGCGGTATGGCAGATAATATGTTCCCCGGTGGCAATCGAGCCGGTGAGCGAAACCATGCGTACTTTCTCATGGCCGGTCAGCGGGTCGCCGACCGTTTTACCGCGACCGAACAATACATTCAGCACCCCGGCCGGGAAGATATCCTGCGCCAGTTCGCCGAGTTTAAGCGCCGTCAGCGGGGTGATTTCGGACGGTTTAATGACCACGCAGTTGCCTGCCGCCAGCGCAGGCCCGAGCTTCCAGGCCGCCATCATCAGCGGGTAGTTCCACGGTGCGATGGAGGCCACAACGCCAACCGGATCCCGGCGAATCATCGAGGTGTACCCTTCCAGATATTCCCCGGCAGCCAGCCCGTTCAGGCAACGCGCTGCGCCTGCGAAGAAGCGAAAGACATCGGCGACCGCCGGAATTTCGTCGCTCAGCACACAGTGCAGCGGTTTGCCGCAGTTCAGTGATTCAAGCATGGCAAAGGTTTCGGCATTGTCTTCGATAACCTGCGCCAGCTGCAGCAGGCATTCGGCGCGGGCTTTTGGCGTGGTCTGTCCCCAGGTTTTGAAGGCCTCATCTGCTGCCTTCACCGCTGCATCAACCTGCTCAGGCGACGCTTCGGCAATCTCCAGCAACACCTCGCTGGTGGCCGGGTTATACACGGCCTGTTTTTCGCCTTCACCGTCGACCAGTGCTCCATTGATAAATAATTGATGTTGCATAGCGCTATCCTTTCAAAGTTGTCAGTTATTTGCCGCTTCCGGCTACGGTTTCACCGTCACGGGTCAGCCACCAGGCACCCAAAATCGGGATGGTCGTTACCAGCATGACCAGTAACGCCACCACATTCGTTACCGGCACATCGCGGGGGCGGCCCAGCTGATTTAACAACCAGAGCGGCAAGGTGCGTTCGTGACCCGCGGTAAAGGTCGTGACGATAATTTCGTCAAACGACAGAGCAAACGCCAGCATGCCCCCGGCCAACAGCGCCGAACCGAGATTAGGCAGCACCACATAGCGGAACGTCTGCCATGAGGTTGCGCCCAAATCCATGGAGGCTTCGACCAGGCTCCACGATGTGCGCCGAAAGCGGGCAATCACGTTGTTGAAGACCACCACCACGCAAAACGTGGCATGACCGACCACAATGGTGAAAAAGCCCGGCTCCAGATTCACCGTTTTAAACGCCGTTAACAGCGCCAGCCCGGTAATAATGCCGGGCAAGGCAATCGGCAGCAGCAGCAACAGTGAGATGGCATTCCGGCCAAAAAACTCACTGCGCCATAATGCCATTGCAGCAAGCATGCCAAGGATCAAGGCGATGAGCGTCGCCAGGGCCGCAATTTGCAGTGACAGTGTCACTGCATCCAGGATATCGCCCCGCGCCGCCGCCACGCTAAACCAGCGCAGCGTAAAGCCCTGCGGAGGAAAACTGAATGCGGCATCCTCGGTATTGAAAGCATAGATGGCGATTATCAATAACGGGAAATGGAGGAAGATAACCCCGCTCCAGGCGGCAATTTTAAGAAATAGCGGTGCGCGGTCAGAGTGCATCGAACGCTCCCAAACGTTTCACGAACGCCAGATAAAGGGCAATCAGCACGATCGGGACCAGCGTAAACGCCGCCGCCATCGGCATGTTGCCAATAGCCCCCTGTTGCGAATAGACCATGTTGCCGATAAAGAACCCCGGCGGCCCCACCAACTGCGGCACGATGAAATCCCCCAGCGTCAGGGAGAAGGTAAAGATGGAACCAGCCGCAACGCCGGGAATCGCCAGCGGCAACACCACGTGGCGGAAGGTCTGCCGGGGATGAGCGCCGAGATCCGCAGAGGCCTGCAACAGCGACGGTGGCAAGCGTTCCAGTGCGGCCTGAATCGGCAGGATCATAAATGGCAGCCAGATGTAGACGAAGACCAGAAAACGCCCCAGCCCGGATGTCGACAAGGTATTGCCACCAACACCCGGCACGGTCAGCACCGCACCGAGTATGGATTCCAGCCCCATATGGCTGAGAAACCACTGGGCGACGCCGTCTTTCGCCAGTAACAGCGTCCAGGCGTAGGCTTTAACGATGTAACTCGCCCACATCGGCAGCATCACGGCAATATAGAAAAAGGCTTTCCATTTGCCGCTGGTGTATTTCGCCATATACCACGCCATCGGGAAGGCCAACACGGCGCTGGCCAGGGTAACCGCGATCGCCATGGTGAAGGTGCGCACGATGATGTCGTAATTGGCGGGATTAAACAGCGCCTGCAGGTTCGCCAGGGTGAAATCCGGCGTCACTGACATGGTGAAGTCATCGAAGGTGTAGAAACCTTGCCATAACAGCGTCAGCAACGATCCCAGATAAACAATGCCGAACCACATCAGTGGCCCCAACAGCAGAAGGAACAGCCCGAGTGCCGGCCTGCGCCAGAACAGGCCGCTCAGACGACTATGCTGTTTACGCTGCGGTGAACGGGAAAGGCTCATCTCCATTACCCCGCTCCCTGTAACGGCACCATTGCCTCGCGTGACCATGACGCCAGCACCGTTTGCCCCGGCGCTAACGCGTCTGGCAGCAGCGCATCGGACATGTTCGCCTGGCTGACCAGCAGTTTTTCACCGTCGGTCAGTTTCAGCTCGAAGCGGGTGGCTGCCCCCTGATACTGCACCGCCTGCACCACACCCTGCACCTGCACGTCCCCCGGTTGATTCAGACGAATATGTTCCGGTCGCAGAGAGAAAATGCCGTTCATTGCGCACAGCGCGCCCGCACGCTGTGCGTCAAAAACGTTGGAGGTGCCAACAAAGCCCGCGACAAAAGGCGTGCGTGGGCGCAGATAGAGTTCACGCGGCGTGTCGATCTGCTCGATTTTGCCATTGTTGAACACCGCCACCCGGTCTGACATCGACAGCGCTTCGCCCTGATCGTGAGTGACGAAAATAAAGGTGATCCCCAGATCCTGCTGCAATTTTTTCAGCTCAAACTGCATCTGTTCGCGCAATTTCAAATCCAGCGCCCCCAGCGGTTCATCAAGCAGTAAAACGCGAGGCTGATTGACCAGTGCTCTGGCGATAGCCACACGCTGGCGCTGACCGCCGGAAAGCTGTGATGGCTTACGGGCATGAACAAAATCCAGCGCCACCTTTTCAAGCGCCTGGCGCGCACTGGCATGGCGTGTTTTCTTGTCTACCCCTTTGACCATCAGCCCGTACGCCACGTTATCGAGGATCGACATGTGCGGAAATAACGCGTAATCCTGAAAGACGGTATTGACGTCACGCTCCCAGGGAGGAAGTCCGCTGGCCTCCCGGCCAAAGATGCGAATAGCGCCCCCGCTCAGTTGCTCAAAACCGGCGATAAGGCGCAGGCAGGTGGTTTTGCCGGAGCCAGATGGCCCCAACATGGAGAAAAACTCCCCGTCATTTACCGCCAGACTGACGCCGTCAACAGCGCGAACATCAGCGTACAGGCGTGAGACATCCTGAAACTCAACTGCATAGGTCATACATCACTCCTGACCGATTAACGTCCACCCATAATGGCAATGTAGTCCTGCGTCCAGCGGCTGTAAGGAACATATTTGCCACCTTCCGCAATCGGGGTTTTCCAGAACGCAATCTTGTCAAAGAAGCTGTAGCCGTTGGTTTCGCAGCCTTTTTCACCGAGTAAGTCGCTGGCTTTACAGCCCTGCGGCACAACCGGCAACGAACCAAACCACGCGGCAACGTCACCCTGTACTTTTGGCGTCAGCGACCAGTTCATCCATTTGTAGGCGCAATTAGGGTGTTTAGACTGCGCGTGCAGCATGGTGGTATCCGCCCAGCCTGTTACGCCTTCTTTCGGGAAGACGGTGGCAATCGGTTGATTTTCCCCTTTCAGGGCGTTTGCCTGATACGGCCAGGCGCTGGATGCGACGACGCCTTCGTTTTTGAAATCGCTCATCTGGACGGTGGTGTCATGCCAGTAGCGGTGGATCAAAGTATGTTGATCGCGCAGCACTTTCAGCACCGCCTGATACTGCTCTTCGGTTAACTGGTACGGATCCGAAATGCCCAACTGCGGCTGGGTGGCTTTAACAAACAGCGCGGCATCGGCGATATAAATCGGCCCGTCGTAGGCCTGCACGCGGCCTTTATTGGTTTTGCCATCCGGTAGGTTTTGCTGCACAAACACCACCGCCCAGCTGTCCGGTGGCGTCGTGAAGGTTTTGGTGTTGTACATCAGCAGGTTTGGCCCCCACTGATACGGCGTACCGTAGACTTTGCCGCCAACGTTGAACCATTCCCCTTTCTCAATACGCGGATCCAGGGTTTTCCAGTTCGGGATCAGTGCCGTATTAATCGGCTGGACGCGTTTACCCATGATCAGGCGCAGCGAAGCGTCACCGGACGCGGTCACCAGGTCATAACCGCCTTTGGTCATCAGGCTAACCATCTCATCGGAGGTGGCCGCCGTTTTCACGTTGACCGCACAGCCGGTCTCTTTTTCAAACTGGGTAACCCAGTCATATTGTTTATCCGTCTGGCCGCGTTCGATGTAACCCGGCCAGGCGATAATATCCAGACGGCCTTCCCCTTTGCCCACTTCTGTCGGCTCGGCGGCGTGTGCTGTCATGATGGTCATGCCCAGCGCACACAGGCAGCTCGGGGCAAATTTCTTGCTCATATGTTTTACTCCTGTCGTAATGAAAATGAGCGGCCGCCTTGCCGTAAAAATATCTCCTGATTTAAAGGTAGACGGAGCCCCGTCAGGCTGAATCCCGTCGCTGAGAAATTTCGCCAGGTTGTGACATACAGCGCATAACATTAATTCTGGAAATGTTGAATGCGCATCTTCTGGAGTATAGACAAGGGGTTAGAACAGACAGGTTATTTTGTGTTCCCATTCGCATTTCGTATGAATGCCTGATGGGAAAGTACAGAAAATAATGACCTCTGCGGCTGAAATTTCCGCAGAGTTATTTTTAAATTGAGAAAACTTTATTCAGAAAATAAGAACAACCGTGCGTATTTTTATTTCATCATTTCGCGAATAATTTTGCCGAGCAGTATAACGCCGCGCTCTTCCCGCTCGCCCCATTGCCAGGAGGCATTAAAGCGAAAGAACGGCGTCGGCTCCCTTGAGGTGGAGAACATCTTCCCCGGCGCAATACTGACCTGGTGGGCCAGTGCGCGCTGACTAAGCTCTCCGGCATCCAGCTCAGGTGGCAGTTCCAGCCAGAGAAAATAGCCGCTGTCGCTGCGGTGAATTTTCACTTCCGCAGGCAGATGGCGCACCAGCGCTTGCCACGCCTGATGCTTGCGTTCCGTCAGCGCCCGGCGTAAACGCCGCAGATGGGCATCATAACGCTGAGTACCCAGATAATCGACCAGCGCCATTTGCATCGGCGAACTGGTGGATAAGGTGCTCATCAACTGGAGTTGCTGGATCCGGCGGGCATGCTTCCCGGCGGCGACCCAGCCGATACGAAACCCGGCCACCAGACATTTGGAAAACGATGAACAATGCAGCGTCATGTCCTGAGTATCCCAGGCTTTGGCGGGTAACGGTTTATCCCGCCCGTAATAGAGCTCGCTATACACATCATCTTCGATAAGCGTGACATTGTGCTGGGTCAGCAGCGCCACCAGTTGCGCTTTCTTCTCGGCGCTCAGGGTGAAGCCGAGCGGGTTCTGGCTATTGGGCATCAGCCAGCAGGCTTTGACCGGATACGCATTTAGCGCCTGCTCCAGCGCCTGCAGATCAATGCCGTCGTTGATATCCGTCGGCACCGACAAGGCTTTTAAGCGCAGGCGTTCCAGCGCCTGTAGCGCACCGTAAAAACACGGGTTTTCTACAATCACCCAATCACCCGGCTCCGTCACCGCTTGCAGACTCAGGTTTAACGCTTCCAGCGCCCCTGCGGTGATCACAATTTCATCCGGCGAAATGGTCATTCCCTGCTGGGCGTAACGCCGGGCGATGGCATGGCGCAGCCCGGCATTTCCCGGCGGCAGGTTTTCAATGATGCTGACGGCGGTGGCACTTTTACTGACATTGGCTAATGAGCGATTAAGCTGCTGGAGCGGAAAAAGGCGTGGGTCCGGAAAGGCAGAACCAAACGGCAGTATCGAGGCGTCGCGGCTGGCCTGCAAAATATCAAAAATGTAGGTGTTGATATCCACCGCTTCATCTTGCGTCAACGTCGCAGGCGGCAGGCTTTGCGGGCGGTGAGAACGCGGGGCGACGTAATAACCCGATTGCGGTCGCGCGGTGATGTAGCCCTGATTTTCCAGCAACTGATAGGCATGGCCGACGGTCATAAAACTCAGGCCGCTACTGGTCACCTGCTCGCGCAGCGAGGGCAGCCTGTCGCCGGGCCGCCAGACGCCCAGTTCAATTTGCGAAATGATTTGCTGCGCCAGGCGCTGGTATTTTTTCATCGCTCTCTCCTTCCCTGCATTTATTTTATATCAGCACACCTAAAAAGCACATTTTTACCAACTGATATAGATAAATTTGCCTTTTCTGCCTCTGATAATCCTGCCCGCGGCTCTTTACCATCTCCCTGAGAGTCATTTTTCTGATGTTGTGTATGTTGGGTTTAGATGCGTTTCATCTGGCAAGGATCCAGTTTGCCTTTACGGTTTCCTTCCACATTATTTTTCCGGCAATCACCATCGGCCTTGCCAGCTACCTTGCGGTGCTTGAAGGGCTGTGGCTGAAAACCGGCAATTCGGTGTGGCGTTCGCTGTATCACTTCTGGTCGAAAATCTTCGCCGTCAATTTTGGCATGGGCGTGGTCTCCGGTCTGGTGATGGCCTATCAATTTGGTACCAACTGGAGCGGCTTTTCCCAGTTCGCGGGCAGTATCACCGGCCCGTTACTAACCTACGAAGTACTGACCGCATTCTTCCTCGAAGCCGGGTTCTTAGGTGTGATGCTGTTTGGCTGGAACAAGGTGGGGCCAGGGCTACATTTCTTCGCAACCTGCATGGTGGCGCTGGGGACGATCATTTCCACCTTCTGGATCCTCGCTTCCAACAGCTGGATGCAAACGCCGCAGGGCTATGAAATCGTCAATGGTCAGGTGGTGCCGGTGGACTGGTTTGCCGTGGTGTTTAACCCCTCATTCCCTTATCGCCTGTTGCATATGTCCGTGGCCGCCTTCCTCAGCAGCGCGCTGTTTGTCGGTGCCTCAGCCGCCTGGCATTTACTGAAAGGCAATCACTCCCCAGCGATCCGCACCATGTTCTCGATGGCCTTGTGGATGACGCTGATTGTCGCCCCCATTCAGGCGATGATTGGGGATATGCACGGGCTGAATACGCTCGAACATCAACCTGCCAAAATCGCCGCCATTGAAGGGCACTGGGAAAACCCGCCCGGTGAGGCGACGCCGCTGCTGCTGTTCGGCTGGCCGGACATGGCGCAAGAGCGCACCTGCTATGGTCTGGAAATACCGGCGCTGGGCAGCCTGATCCTGACCCACAGCCTGGACAAACGGGTTCCCGCACTCAAAGAATTCACCAAAGAAGATCGTCCCAATTCCACCGTGGTGTTCTGGTCGTTTCGCCTGATGGTCGGCCTTGGCATGCTGATGATCGCGCTGGGACTTATCGCCCTGTGGCTGCGTCGCAAACAGCGCATGTACAGCTCGCGTCCGTTCCTGTGGTTCGCGCTGTTGATGGGGCCATCGGGACTGCTGGCGATTCTGGCAGGCTGGGTGACCACCGAAGTGGACCGCCAGCCGTGGGTGGTTTATGGCTTGCAGCGCACATCCGACGCCGTTTCAGCCCATGGCGATTTGCATATGAGCATCAGCCTGCTCGGTTTTATCCTCGTCTACTGCTCGGTGTTTGGTGTGGGATACAGTTATATGGTGCGGTTGATTAAAAAAGGCCCGCAGGCGAATGAATCCTTTGCCAGCGAGCATGATGGCCGCCCCGCCCGCCCGCTTTCTGCGGTTAATGCCCACGAAACCACGCAGGAGAAACCGTAATGGGTATCGATCTTTCGCTTATCTGGTTTGCGATTATTGTCTTTGCCACCCTGATGTATATCGTGATGGACGGTTTTGATCTGGGGATCGGCATTCTGTTTCCCGCCGTGCAGAACGCCAATGACCGCGATGTGATGGTCAATAGCGTCGCCCCGGTATGGGACGGCAACGAAACCTGGCTAGTGCTTGGCGGCGCGGCGCTGTTCGGTGCCTTCCCGCTGGCCTATGCGGTGATCATCGATGCGTTGACCATTCCGATGACGCTGATGCTGGTGGGGCTCATTTTTCGCGGCGTGGCCTTTGAATTTCGCTTTAAGGCAACGCCTGCGCATCGTCCGTTCTGGGATAAAGCATTCTTAGGCGGCTCTATTCTGGCGACCTTCACCCAAGGGATCGTTGTGGGGGCGGTGATTAAGGGTTTTCCGGTCAGCGGGCGTACCTTCGCCGGTGGCCCCTTCGACTGGCTGACCCCGTTTACCCTGTTTTGTGGCCTCGGGCTGGTGGTTGCCTATGCGCTGCTGGGGGCGACGTGGCTGGTCATGAAAAGCGAAAATGCGTTGCACGTGCAGATGCGCCAGGCTGCGAAGAGACTTTTACTGACGCTGCTGCTGGTGATTGCGGTGATAAGCCTCTGGACGCCGTTTGCCTACCCAGCCATTGCCAGCCGCTGGTTTACGCTGCCGAATCTGCTTTTCCTGCTGCCGGTCCCGGTGCTGGTATTGCTGTTGAGCCTGTGGCAATGGCGCAGCCTGAATAATATGCAGAGTGAAAAGCTGCCGTTTGTGCTGACGCTCGGGCTTATCTTCCTCGGGTTCAGTAGGCTTGGGATCAGTATCTGGCCGCATATTATTCCACCGTCGATTACTCTGTGGCAGGCCGCCGCGCCCGCGCAAAGCCAGGGCTTTATGCTGGTTGGCGCGCTGCTGATTATCCCGATCATTCTCGTCTACACCTTCTGGAGCTACTACGTGTTTCGCGGCAAGGTCCAGCATGGGGAGGGTTATCACTGATGCAACAACCGTTATGGAAACGCCTGATGTGGCTGGTCATTCTGTGGGGCGGCAGCGTGCTGGCCCTTGCGCTGGTCGGCATGTTTTTCCGTGTACTGATGACGGCGGCGGGGTTTAAATCACACTAGGTTTGTTAACCTCAGGGGAGAAATCCTCTGAGGTTTTTTTATCTCTCACAAACACAGTCGTGGGCGCAAACATGGCGACTTTGGGCTCTGTCGACCATGCTTCTTCTATTCGCAAACGCAAGCGCGCGACTATCAATCAGGAAGATATAACACCTCAGGCCCAGGATACGACAATGCGCAAAGTCCTTCTTCCGATCATCGCCGCGGTATGCCTTTTCATTTTCGGTATTTTTATTCTCAATATGCAGCTTTGGTATTCTTCCCGGGTTGATGGGGTGAATGGGGCCAGATACGCGGTTAAAAATATTAGGCTGTGTCCCTTAATTGCATAACCTCTTGTAAAACAATCGGATGCAACCCAGCTTGACCATTGAAAGATAA
>NZ_CBFFRL010000165.1:0-10939 GCF_965644215.1 Phytobacter sp. V69 | reverse complement strand
ATCGGTAGTTAACCCTTCCTCCTACACTCTCCACAATCATGTCCGAGCGTTGCACTTATTATCTGAATTCGCTAACACTATTTTCTTTATGGATTTCCGCTCCTTAAGCTAAATTAAATGACAATCAGTAATAAAAATACTTTACACCAGAGAATAAGGGGAGGATATGCGAAGTGATGAGATATTTTCCCCGGCAATCGCGCGGGGAAAATAAAGAATTCAGGATCGTTATGCGGTGCCGTTATTCCCGTGGCGCAGGAAGGCAGGGCGCTGATTTAAACGTTCAAACCAGGCGTTCAGCGCCGGGAAATCCGGGTGTTCAAACGGCGTCATCTTCCAGCGATTCACCGACAGCCCCAGCACGATATCGGCAAGGGTGAAGGTCTCCCCGGCGGACCATGCGCCCGTGCGCTGCAGCTGCTGATCAAGGATCCCGATGCAGTGATTCCACTCTTTAATGCCGGCGGCAATCGCGTTCTGGTCGTTATAGGCCGGGTTTTTGCGTGCCAGCGCCGGGAAAACGTAGCGCCAGGCGTTATTAAACTCGGTTGCCTGCCAGTCCATCCAGTGCTCCACGTTGGCGCAGGCCTGCGGTTCGGCTGGCAACAGGTCATCGCGGCCTGCTTTACGTGCCAGATAGCGGCAAATAGAGTTGGATTCCCAGAGAACAAACTCGCCTTCAATCAATACGGGCACCATCGCATTCGGGTTCATGGCCCGGAAGGCGTCCGTCTCCGTTGAGGCAAACCCGCTGCCGTAATCTTCCTGCGAATAGGTAAGCCCGGCTTCTTCGCATGTCCACAACACTTTACGCACATTAATTGAAGACGTTTTACCCAGTATTTTCAGCATGACACGCATCGCCCTTTGCGAGATTAATCGTTCAAAAACAATACACCAGCGGTGCACCGCGTGGCTACGGTGCGGTGGAGCACCAGCGTGGTGCGCTGCCTCATTGTGGTTCACCAAAATGGTGGCGTTCGCCGTCTGCTATCGCTAAGTGACTGAAATGTCATTAATCGCAATCTGGCATAGCGCTTGCAGTAACGTTATCGCAGTGCAACACACAATTTGAAAATAGCTGGCTAGGGTTCCGGTTCGCCAAGGCGGATGTCTGGTCCAAGAGCTGGCGACCTCTGAGAGGTTACACGGCGGGACAAAAACCCGGGAGACAGCAGCACCAGTGGGTGTCGCGCTGCCCCCTTTTTTTGTACCAATCAGAGGTCAATAATGAAGAAATCTCCATTACTCCGCTCTCTCGTGCTGTCGCTGGTCATGTTGACCACTCTCCCAACCTTTGCTGCCGTGAAGAAAGAGTTCAATGTCTGCTGGACAATCTACGCGGGCTGGATGCCGTGGGGCGCCATCAGTAACAGCAAAATCATTGATAAATGGGCCGACAAATACGGCATCAAAATCAATATCGTGCAGCTCAATGACTATGTCGAATCCATTAACCAGTACACCGCAGGCCAGTTTGACGGTTGCACCATGACTAACATGGATGCGCTGACCATTCCGGCCGCAGGCGGGGTGGACACCACCGCGCTGATTCTGGGCAGCTACTCCGAAGGCAACGACGGCGTGGTGATGAAGGGCGAAGGTAAAGCCGTTAAAGATTTAAAAGGACAGAAAGTCTATCTCCCGGAGCTGTCCGTCTCCCACTATCTGCTGGTACGCAGCCTGGAAAAAGCCGGTCTGGCAGAAAAAGATGTCACCGTGGTGAACACCTCTGATGCGGATATCGTCTCGGCGTTCGGTACACCAAACGTGCAGGCGGCCGTGGCCTGGAATCCGCAACTGTCAGTCATCAAAAGCACGCCGAAAACCACTGAGGTATTCAGCTCCGCACAGGTACCTGGCGAAATCATCGACATGATGGTGGTCAACAGCCAGACCCTGAAAGATAACCCGGCGCTGGGTAAAGCCCTGACCGGTGCGTGGTACGAAATGATGGCGCAGATGAAGGCGCAGGATAAAGGCGTGCTGAGCGCGATGGCAGCGGCGTCCGGTACCGACCTGGCGGGCTATCAGGCACAGCTCAAAACCACCCATCTCTTCTACACCCCGGCGGATAACCTGACGTTCGTCACCTCGGCGGATTTACCGAAAACCATGCAGCGCGTGGCGACCTTTTCCTTTGATAAAGGATTGCTCGGCGACGGCGCGCAGAGTGCGAATTTCATTGGGATGGCCTTCCCGGGCAACGTGAACGCAGGCGACACCGGCAACGTGAAGCTGCGCTTTGACGACAGCTTCGTGAAGCTGGCCGCTGACGGCAAGCTTTAAGTAAATGACGGGAACTCACGCCATGCGACACATTAACCGCCATCCGACCCGGGGCATGCGCCTGACGCTGGTCCTGCTGCCTTTCGTCATTTTGCTGGCGGCGTACTTTCTGGGCTCAGCGGTGCGGCTGGACGCTAACCCGCAGGATAAGCTTCTGCCCGGTATGCAGCAAATGCTGGATGCAATGTCACGAATGGCGTTTTCCCCGGATAAACGCAGCGGCGACTACCTCTTCTGGGTGGATACCCTGGTGAGCCTGGCCCGTCTGTTGACCGGGCTGGTGATTGCTTCGCTGATTGGTCTGTGCCTAGGCATTACCGCTGGCGTCTTTCCAATGATGCGGGCCTCGCTCTCTCCGCTGATGACCGTGCTGTCGATGATCCCGCCGCTGGCTATTTTGCCGGTGCTGTTCATCGTTTTCGGGCTGGATGAGCTGTCGAAAGTGATGCTGATTGTTATCGGCATCACCCCGATGCTGGCCCGCGACCTTGAACATCGCGCTTGTGAAATTCCGCCGGAGATCCTGATCAAGGCGCAAACGTTAGGGGCATCAAGCTGGACGCTGGTGCTGCGGGTGGTACTGCCGCAGCTTCTCTCCCGCTTGCTGACCTCGCTGCGGCTGCTGCTGGGCTCGGCCTGGCTGTTTCTCATCTCGGCAGAAGCCATCTCCTCGACGGCAGGGCTGGGATATCGCATTTTCCTGGTGCGGCGCTATATGGCGATGGACGTCATCATCCCTTACGTGGTGTGGATAACGCTACTGGCGTGGCTGATGGATCTCGGCCTGCGTCAGTTGCACAAAACCTGTTTTCCCTGGGCGGAAGGAGGGAAGGCATGAGCTTTATCGACGTTAACAATGTCTGGCAGGAGTACGGCGCGCACGTGGTGCTCGAACGGCTCAATTTGCAGGTGAAAGAAGGGGAGTTTTGCTCGCTGGTCGGTGCATCCGGCTGCGGTAAGTCGACTTTCCTGCGCCTGTTGCTGGGCCAGGAAGCGCCGAGTCGCGGCTCGCTTTTGCTTGATGGCAAACCGTTGCCGGCGGAGCCGGACCGCAGCCGTGGTGTGGTGTTCCAGCGCTACTCCGTCTTTCCCCATTTAAGCGTGCTCGATAACGTCACCATTGGCCTTGAGCTGCCGAATGCGCGCTTCCTCGGCCGCCTGTTCGGTGCGAGCAAACGTGAGGCGCGGGAGCGGGCGCAGTGGATGCTGCAAAAAGTCGGCCTGGGGCACGCGCTGGATAAATATCCGGCCCAGCTCTCCGGCGGCATGCAGCAGCGCCTCGCCATCGCCCAGGCGTTCATTATGCAGCCGCGCGTGCTGCTGCTGGATGAACCCTTTGGCGCGCTGGACCCCGGTATTCGCAAAGACATGCACGCCCTGTTGCTGCAGCTGTGGGGCGAAACCCGGATGACGGTCTTTATGGTCACCCACGATCTCTCCGAGGGTTTTAACCTCGGCACCCGGCTGCTGGTGTTCGACAAGGTGCGTATCGACCCACACGAACCCAACGCGTACGGCGCGCGCATCACCTACGACATTCCGCTGAATGAAGCGCGGCTGGCGGAAATGACCACGCCGCCGCTCGATAATGTTTACGCGTTAAGGAATTAACATTATGACTTTATTAGAAAAAGAAACATCTGTTCTGCGTGAAGAGACGCTGCCAGGCGGCGGCAGTCTCTCCTTTATCCTCAAGCGCGGGCAGATCCTGCGTATGACTGACATCGAAGGCGGTGCCAACGTCAGCCTGATGATGCTCAACCCGCATGAAAAGAGCGAACGCCTGAACCTGCCGGATACCTTAAAAGGCCAGCATACCGCGCGTCTGACGGCGGGCCACTGTTTTTACTCCGACATGGGACGCGTGCTGGCGGGGATTGTCGCCGATACCTGCGGTTGGCACGACCCGTTTGGCGGTGTACTCAATGCCGCCGAAGTGAAGGAGAAATACGGTCAGGGGCGCTATCAGGATTTGCGTAACGGCTTTTTCCGCAACGGTGCCGACAACCTGCTGGTTGAGATGGGCAAATGGGATTTGAACCTTGAAGACCTGCTGATGGTGGTGAACTTCTTTAGCAAAGTCACGGTGGATGAGCAGGGCGCTTTTGCCTTCCATAGCGGTGCGTCGAAGGCGGGCAGCTACGTTGAGCTGTTCGCGCCGATGGACGTGCTGGTGGTGCTGACCGCCCTGCAACACCCGATGGATCCCGCCGCCGACTATGCGCCGCGTCCGGTGCAACTGGCCTGGCGACAGGCGGCAGATGAAGCCGCTGCCATCGAAGCGTTGATGACCCGCCCGGAAAACGGACGTGCTTTTACCAACACCCGCTTATTTGCCCTGTAAGGAGCCGCAGATGACTGTAAATAGCCAGAAACATCCTGAAGAGGCCGTTTTTCGCCACGTGATCCCGGCAGGAGAACCGTACCTGTTTGAAGTGAAAAAGGGCCAGACCCTGCGTTTACTGGATCTGGAAGGCAACCAGGCCGTGGATACACTGTTTTATAACGCCGACAACGCCCGTGAACGCTACGATCCTCAGCGCACG
Organism: Phytobacter sp. V69; assembly: GCF_965644215.1. Lineage (NCBI taxonomy): Bacteria > Pseudomonadati > Pseudomonadota > Gammaproteobacteria > Enterobacterales > Enterobacteriaceae > Phytobacter > Phytobacter sp. V69. Next base: position 6,104 of record NZ_CBFFRL010000165.1, on the reverse strand, counting down.
CTGCGCCGCCAGGGCAATGCGTATCTGACCACCGGCAGCGTACTGTATTCCAATATGGGCAACCCGCTGCTGACAATTGTCGATGATACCTGTGGCCGCCATGACACCCTCGGCGGTGCCTGCGCTCAGGAGAGCAACACCGTGCGCTATGCGCTGGATAAACGCCACATGCACAGCTGCCGTGATAACTTCCTCTGTGCCTGCCTGCACGATGGCCGCCTGCATAAGCGCGACATTGGTGCCAACATCAACTTCTTTATGAATGTTCCGGTGACCCCGGAAGGCGGGCTGACCTTCGAAGACGGTATCTCCGCGCCGGGGAAATACGTTGAGCTGCATGCCGAATGCAACGTCATCGTGCTTATCTCCAACTGCCCACAGCTGAACAACCCGTGCAATGGCTGGAACCCGACGCCGGCAGAGGTGCTGGTATGGAACTGACCCGCTTTGCGCGTCTGCGCCACCTGATTTATCGCCTGTTTGCCGTGCGCGCGAACCGTTTGCCCCTCAGTCAGACGCGTGAGTCACAACCGCGTCCGTAAACGACTTGCCCCTTATGGACGGCCATAAGGCGTGCCGAATTTCGGCGGGACGACCCGCCAGCATTGAGTGCTGACTATGTTTACGAAACTCCTGATTGCCAACCGTGGGGCGATTGCCTGCCGTATCCTGCGCACTTTGCGCACGCTGAATGTCACAGGCGTGGCCGTCTGGTCTGAGGCCGACGCCAGCAGCCTGCATGTTCGCGACGCCGATGAAGCTATTAGCCTGGGCGACGGTCCGGCGGCACAGACCTACCTGGTCAGCGAAAAAATTATCGCTGCCGCCCGTAGCAGCGGTGCGCAGGCGATTCATCCCGGCTACGGTTTTCTTTCCGAAAACGCCGCTTTTGCGCAAGCCTGCGAAGCCGCAGGCATTGCCTTTGTTGGCCCGACGCCGGAACAGTTGCGGGTCTTTGGCTTAAAACACACGGCCCGTGCGCTGGCTAAAACCCATGGCGTCCCGATGCTGGAAGGCACCGAGCTGCTGGCGAATCTCGACGAAGCCCAGCAGGCCGCGAACGTTGTCGGTTTCCCGGTGATGCTGAAAAGCACCGCGGGCGGCGGCGGTATCGGGATGCGGGTGTGCTACAGCGCCGATGAACTGGCCGACGCTTTTGACGCGGTGGTGCGGCTGGGCAAAAACAACTTTAGCGATGCGGGCGTATTTATCGAGAAGTACATCGAGCGCGCGCGTCATCTGGAAGTGCAAATTTTTGGCGATGGCCGGGGTGAGGTGATTGCCCTTGGCGTACGCGACTGCTCGGTGCAGCGCCGTAACCAGAAAGTGCTGGAAGAGACCCCCGCGCCGAACCTGCCGGATGGCATGGAAGCGGCGCTGTGTGCTGCGGCCATTAAGCTGGGCAAAGCGGTCAATTACCGCAGTGCCGGGACCGTCGAATTTGTCTATGACAGCGACGCAAAACGCTTTTACTTCCTCGAAGTGAACACCCGTTTGCAGGTGGAACATGGCGTCACCGAGCAGGTCTGGGGTGTGGATCTGGTGCGCTGGATGATTGAACTGGCCGCAGGTGATCTCCCGCCGCTGGCTGAGCTGGCTGCGGGCCTTGTGCCGCAGGGTCATGCCGTACAGGCGCGCGTCTATGCCGAAGATCCGGGCCGCCAGTTCCAGCCGTCACCGGGGCTGCTGACCGACGTGGCGTTTCCTGCCGACGATCGCCACACGCTGCGCATTGACAGCTGGGTGGAAGCGGGCTGCGAAGTGCCGCCGTTTTTTGATCCGATTCTGGCGAAAATCATCACCTGGCAGCCCACGCGCGAGCAGGCGATTGCCAGCCTGGATGTCGCGCTGGGGGCGACCCGTCTGTACGGCGTGGAGACCAACCGCCAGTACCTGCGCCAGATTTTAGCCTTCGCCCCGTTTGCGGACGGTGAACCCTGGACGCGTTGCCTGGAAGGGCTGCGCTACGAGGCCATCACCTTTGAGGTGTTGAGTGCCGGAACCCAAACCACGGTGCAGGATTATCCTGGCCGCCAGGGCTACTGGGCGGTGGGTGTGCCGCCGTCTGGCCCGATGGATGACCGCGCGCTGCGCCTGGGCAATGCGTTACTGGGGAATGCCGCAGCCGCTGCCGCGCTGGAAATCACGCTCACCGGCCCGACGCTGAAATTTAATACCGACGCTGTGGCGGTGGTGACCGGGGCAGCCACGGGTGTGACGCTCGATGGCGTAACGCTGGCGATGAATACCGTGTTTGCGATATCCGCAGGCAGCACGCTGCGTCTGGGAGAGGTGAGCGGCGTCGGGGTGCGCAGCTATCTCTGCCTGCGCGGCGGCATCAATGTGCCGGATTATCTCGGCAGCAAAAGTACCTTCACCCTCGGGCAGTTTGGCGGCCATGCCGGGCGTGCGCTGCATACCGGCGATGTGCTGCATCTAAGCCCGCTGGCGAATCGTGCAACCGGGGCGGTGTTAGCACAGGCGTTGCACACCACGCTGCCTGCCGTGCGAGAACTGCGGGTGATCTATGGGCCGCATGGGGCACCGGAATATTTCTCCGGCGACTATATCAACACCTTCTTTGCCACCAACTGGGAAGTGCACTTCAACTCGAGCCGTACCGGGATCCGCCTGATTGGGCCGAAGCCGGAGTGGGTGCGTGATAGCGGCGGCGAGGCGGGGCTGCACCCGTCCAATATTCATGACAACCCGTATGCCATTGGTGCGGTCGATTTCACCGGGGATATGCCGGTGATCCTCGGCCCTGATGGCCCGAGTCTGGGGGGGTTCGTTTGCCCGGTGACGGTTATCGAAGCCGACCTGCACCAGCTTGGGCAACTGAAAGCGGGCGACAAGGTGCGTTTCGTCCCGGTGGATGTGGCGACGGCCCGGCTGCTGGCGCAGGCCGGGCGCCAGGAAGTGGAAACGCTGCAACCGGTGGCCTTCAACTGGCATCCTGCCGCGCTGGCCTCGCCGGTGGTGCTGGAGACCGGCGAAGGGGACAAACGGCTGGTGGCGCGTCTTTCTGGCGATACCTATCTGCTGCTGGAAATCGGCGAGCCGGAGCTCGACCTGGTGCTGCGTTTTCGCGGTCACGCTCTGATGCAAGCGCTGGAGTCCCGCGCGCTGGACGGGGTTATCGACCTGACGCCGGGGATTCGTTCGCTGCAGGTACATTACCAGCCGGAAACCCTGACGCTTAGCCGCCTGCTGGCGATCGTTGGCGATCTGTGGGCGGATGTGTGCCAGTGCGAGGATCTGGATGTGCCGTCGCGCGTGGTCTGGCTGCCGCTCTCCTGGGATGACCCGGCCTGTCAGAAGGCGATTGAAAAATACATGACCACCGTGCGCCGCGACGCGCCATGGTGCCCGAGCAATCTCGAGTTTATCCGCCGGATTAACGATCTGGAAAATATCGATGAGGTCTATAAAACCGTCTTTGATGCCCGCTATCTGGTGATGGGGCTGGGAGATGTTTACCTTGGCGCACCGGTGGCGACACCGCTCGACCCGCGCCACCGTCTGGTGACCACCAAATACAACCCGGCGCGCACCTGGACGGCGGAAAACTCTGTCGGCATTGGCGGCGCGTATCTGTGCGTGTACGGCATGGAAGGGCCGGGAGGCTATCAGTTTGTGGGCCGCACCCTGCAAATGTGGAACCGCTATCGCGAGGTGGCCGATTTTGGCGGCAAGCCGTGGCTGCTGCGTTTCTTCGATCAGATTCGCTTCTACCCGGTCTCCGCCGACGAACTGCTCACCATTCGCTGTGACTTCCCGCTGGGCCGCTATCCGCTGCGTATCGAGCAGACCACGCTGCGCCTGGCGGAGTATCAGCAATTTCTTGCCGATGAGGCGCAGAGCATTGCGGCGAATCGCACCCATCAACAACAGGCGTTTGCCGCCGAACGCGATCGCTGGATTGCCAGCGGCCAGGCCCACTTCGATAGCAGCGATGTGATGGCCGAAGAGGGAGATGATGCGCCGCTTGAGGTCGGGGAAAGCGGCGTCGACAGCCCGGTTTCCGGCAACCTCTGGCAGGTCAATGTGGCACCGGGCAGCGTGGTGAAAGCGGGCCAGGTGCTGGTAGTGCTGGAGTCGATGAAGATGGAAATTCCGTTAACCGCGCCGCACGACGGCGTGGTCAGTCAGGTTAGGGTGCAGCCGGGAACGTCCGTGCGCGCCGGGCAATGCGTAGTGGTGATGGAGAAAGCACAATGACACAGACCTTTGATTTACGCCTCGACACGCTGGCAAAACGCTATCGCAGCGGCGAGATAACGCCGCGTACACTCATCACGCAACTGCGTGAGCGGGCGATGGCGCTCAACCCGGAATTTCATCTGTTCATTCATATCCTCAATGATGCCGAGCTGGAGCCGTATCTGGCGGCACTGGAACAGCATCAGCCGGATGAGCTGCCGCTGTACGGCATTCCGTTTGCCATCAAAGACAATATCGATCTGGCGGGTGTCCCCACCACGGCGGCGTGTCCGGCATTTGCGTATATGGCGGAACAGGATGCCACCCTTGTACGCCAGTTGATTGCGCTGGGGGCGATTCCGCTGGGTAAAACCAACCTCGATCAGTTCGCCACCGGTCTGAACGGTACCCGCTCGCCTTACGGTGCCTGTCGCAATAGCGTGCATCCCGAATATCCGTCGGGTGGATCCAGCGCCGGATCGTCGCTGGCGGTGGCGCTGGGCGTCGCCAGTTTCTCACTTGGCACCGATACCGCCGGGAGCGGGCGCGTTCCCGCCTCTCTGAACAATCTGGTGGGCCTGAAAGCCACCAAAGGGCTGATTTCAACGGCGGGCGTGGTGCCTGCCTGTCGTACTCTGGATTGCGTTACCTTCTTTACCGCCACGGCCGCCGAGGCCAGCACCTTACTGGCACTGACGGCGGTCCAGGATCGGAACGACGATTTCAGCCGCCACAACCCGCTATGGAACAGCGCGCAGGCGTTTGGCGTTCCGCAGGTGGGGTTCCGTTTTGGCGTGCCGGATAAGCTGGAGTTTCTTGGTTGTGCCGAGAGCGAGGCGCTGTTTTATCACGCCAAAGCCCAACTGGAAGCGCTGGGTGGAGTCCCGGTTACGCTTGATTTCACACCGTTCCTGGCGGCGGCCAGACTGCTTTATGAAGGGCCGTGGGTGGCTGAGCGATACCATGTGGCAGGCCAACTGATTAAACAACGGCCGGATGCGGTACTGCCGGTTATCCGCGATGTGCTGCAAAAAGCGCCCGGTACGGATGCGGTCAGCGCCTTTGACGGGCTTTACCAATTGCAGGGCTATAAACGCCAGTGCGATGCGCTGCTCGACGGGCTGGATTGCGTGTTAACGCCGACCTATCCGCGCCCGGTGACGCTGGCCGAACTGCGCGAAGAACCGGTGAAGCGCAATTCTGATTTAGGCTACTACACCAATTTCATGAACCTGCTGGATTACGCTGCCGTGGCGGTGCCGGTCGGGTTTATGGCCAATGGTTTGCCCTCTGGCGTGACCCTGTTTGGCCGCGCCTTTACCGATCAGTATCTGCTGAGCGTGGCGGATGCGTTGCAGCGCGTGAAGCCGCTGGGTCTACCCGGCGGCAGCGCTATGGCGGCCGATATCCCCGCGCGCACAGCCGGAAACGACCGGGTGCAGGTCGTGGTGTGCGGGGCGCATCTGGACGGTCTGGCCCTTAATTATCAATTGCGCCAGCGTCAGGGGCGTCTGGTAGAAGCGACGCTGAGTGCGCCTGGCTATCGTCTGTATGCACTGGCGGACGGCAAACGTCCAGGGATGGTGCGCGTTGCCGAAGGCGGTATGGCGATTGCGGTAGAGGTGTGGGAACTGCCGTCCTGCGAGCTGGGATCGTTTCTGGCGGGGATCCCGGCACCGCTGGGCTTGGGCAAAGTGGAGCTCGAACAGGGTCAGTGGCTGACGGGATTCATTTGTGAAAATTATGGATTGCAGGGCGCAACGGACATCACCGAGTTCGGCGGATGGCGCGCGTGGCTTGCCAGTCGGCCTTAATGTGAAGTAGCTCTAGATAGTGTCGTCACAAGATTTTAGCCCAGAGAGCGATGCATCTGATCTGGACGGCAGCGAGAAATGAGGCCG
>NZ_CBFFRL010000164.1:0-11312 GCF_965644215.1 Phytobacter sp. V69 | reverse complement strand
GTCATGATAATAGGGCCTTCTGATTAGAAGGCCCTATTATCAATGATTTTTATCCTCGTGACGACACTATCTAGTCAGCGCGGCCCATATAGCGGCTTTCTTCGATATGAATGCGAATTTTCTCGCCTGCGCTCAGGTATTCTGGTACCTGAACGACCAGACCGGTGCTCAGGGTGGCCGGTTTGTTACGGGCACTTGCTGACGCGCCTTTGATGCCCGGTGCAGTTTCAACAATTTCCAGATCAACGGTCTGTGGCAGTTCCAGCGCCAGCAACTGGCCGTCCCAGGTCAGAACCTGCATGTCCGGCATGCCGCCTTCCGGAATATACAGCAGCTCTTCTTCGATTTGTTCTTTGGTGAAGATATACGGGGTGTAATCTTCTTTATCCATGAACACGTATTCATTGCCATCAACATAAGAGAAGTCAACGAAACGGCGGGTCAGGGTCACGGTATCGACGATATCGTCGCCTTTAAAACGCTCTTCGACTTTCAGACCGGTGCGCACGTCGGAGAAACGCATTTTATAGAGGGTCGCTGCGCCGCGGGCGCTCGGTGACTGAATATCAATATTCTTAACAATCAGCAGCTTGCCGTTGTAGTTCAGCACCATACCTTTCTTAATTTCGTTCGCTCTTGGCATCAGTGGGATCCTGTGAATTAAAAATAACGAAAATATCGCGACAAAGTACCCGCGAGGGCCTTTACAGGCAAGTGGAATCGCTGAGTTTTGCGTTTGGCGGGGAAAACAGGTAGTTTGGCGGCCAGCCCAACAGAGAGTCGTTATTATGGAATGCCGTCCGGATTGTGGAGCGTGCTGTATCGCCCCGTCCATTTCAAGCCCCATCCCCGGTATGCCACAGGGCAAGCCGGCCAATACACGCTGCGTACAGCTGGCCGACGACTATAAATGTAAAATCTTCGGCTCCCCGCTACGGCCAAAAGTCTGCGCCAGCCTGCAACCGAGCCCAGGCATGTGTTTCAGCCATCGGGATGCGGCCATGACTTTTCTGATTAACCTGGAAGCCGCGACCGCGCCTTAATGCTATTCAGCGCTGTGCTGATATTTCGCTTCATGTTCCAGCAACCACTGTTTACGCGCGATACCGCCACCGTAGCCGGTCATTGAACCGTCCTTGCCGATGATCCGGTGGCAGGGAATGACGATGGCGATACGGTTAGCGCCATTGGCGCTGGCAACCGCCCGCACGGCCTTCGGATTGCCAATCTGTTGTGCCAGCATGCCGTAATGACTGACCCCGGCATAACCCACCTCACGCAAGGCTTGCCAGACCTGCTGCTGAAAGGTGGTACCCGGCGCATCCAGCGCCAGGGTAAATATCTGCCGTTCACCGGCAAAATATTCACCTATTTCCTTTACTGCTTGCCGGGTATGTTCATTCTCTCCGGCGATGATCCGCGCAGCAAACATACGCTGAATGTCGCTGAACTCGGTTTCCAGCGCCCGTCGGTCGACAAATTCCAGCAGGCAGACGCCGTTTTCCGTCGCGCACACGAACATCGGGCCGAGTGGCGTGGTGAAGCGCTGAATAACGATAGCCTGCGCGCGATGCGTGGGGGCGTGGCCGGTCAGTTTTTTAAAGGTATAGCCAAAGCCACTTAGCGAATCATAGCCGCTGTCATAGGCGGTCTCGATAGCCTTGCGGCCTGATTTCAGTTCCTGCATCGCCGTGTTGACCCGCAGCATGCGCTGGTACGCCTGGAAGGTCATGCCGTGGTTCTTGATAAACCAGCGGCGTATGGTCTCCGGACTGATACTGTGCTCGCGTAACTGCGCATCGCTGACTTTGACGCTACCCGACGTCCGCAATAATGCCAGCGCCTGTTCGACGGCTGGCGGTGCGGTAAAGGCGTTCTCCGTCGGGCGGCAGACTTTACACGGGCGGAAACCGGCGGCCAGCGCGGCGGAGAAGTCAGAGTAAAACAGGACGTTTGCACGCTTTGGCTTACGTGCCCGGCAGGTCGAAATACAAAATACGCCGGTCGTCTTTACGCCGACAAAAAAGCCCCCCGCATAATCCGTTGCCCGCGCCAGCAGCACCTGGTACCAGATATCACAGGTTGATTCATCTTGTTGCTGCATGGGCAAACACCGCGTCAAAAGAGTGAGCTTTTACAATATCAGCAAACAGTGCTTGTATGCCGCTTTGTGCTGTCTGATGGAGAAAATCACCCATCGAAATACGCTTCGCGCCCAGTGCTTTCAGTTCCGCAAAGTCCGGCAACGTTGGCATACACATAACGTTGAGCGGTACGGGAATGGCTGCGGCAATGGCTGAAATATCCGTCGGTTGCGTCACACAGGGCACAAACAGACCATCGGCTCCGCTTTGCGCATACAGCTTTCCGCGAGCCAGCGTTTCAGCCAGCGCGTTATCGACACCCAGCAGGAAGGTGTCCGTGCGGGCATTAATAAACAGACTGCACTTTTCATCCGCAAAGCGCTGGCGAATGGCGTTCAGCAGTGACGCAAATTCAGCTGCATCCTGCAATACGCGATTGCCCTGCTGAACGCGGCTGTCTTCCAGGTTAACACCGGCAATACCGAGTTCAGCCAGCGCGAGCAGGTTGTCGATGATCTGTTCGTGGCTGTCACCATAGCCATACTCCATATCAACTGTCAGCGGCAGGGAGCAGCACGCCCGCAAACGGACGACCATGTGGCGGAGTTCTGCAAAGCTGATGCCGTCGCCATCGGCGTAGCCATACATCGCGGCAATGGCGGCGCTTGAGGTGCCAATAGCCTTATAACCCGCGGCCTGCGCGGCTCTGGCGCTGGAGACATCCCAGGCATTCGCAATCAGTAACGGCGCTTCTTGTTGGTGTAATAGGGCGAAATTCATCATCACATTCCTCTGTTAAGTGGCGTCTTAACGGTATCGATAAGGCATGACCCGCAACAACCGAAAAACGGACACGTATTTTTTTCTTCCTGGATCCCTGTCTTTTTCTGTTCACAACAACGGAACATCATTTCAACGATACCGTCATGCTGATGGGTGCTGAATGTTGCATGAAATTGAGGTCAGCTTTGTTCAGCAAAAAGGGAATTCAGGGATAGAAATGTGCAGTAGATCGTAATTTTGCGATCAAATATGAGACTTTTCTTGATTGCTGAAGCGGAAAGGTCAAGACTTCGCGAAACGTTTCAGCGTCATCTTGTTTTCAACACATTTCAGGGTGGCGCATTATTTCTCAAGTTAGCTGAAACGATTCAGTTCAGCAGGGGAGGATTCACATGTTCCAGTTATCCGTTCAGGACATCCATCCGGGCCAGCAGGCCGGGACAAAAGAAGAGGCGATTCGTCAGATTGCCGCCGCATTAGCAGAAGCAGGCAACGTCGCCGGTGGCTATGTTGATGGCATGCTGGCGCGTGAGCAGCAGACATCGACTTTCCTTGGCAACGGGATTGCCATTCCTCACGGCACGACCGATACCCGTGACCAGGTGCTGAAAACTGGCGTGAAAGTTTTCCAGTTCCCGCAGGGCATTCTCTGGGGTGAAGGCCAGGTCGCTTACGTTGCTATTGGTATTGCCGCCAGCTCCGATGAACACCTGGGCCTGCTGCGTCAGCTGACCCACGTCCTGAGCGATGATTCCGTTGCTGTCCAGTTGCAATCCGCGACCACGGCTGAAGAGCTGCGTGCGCTGCTGATGGGCGAACAGCAGGTCGCGTCACTGAAACTGGATAACGACACCCTGAGCCTGGACGTTGTCGCCAGTGATCTGGTGACGCTGCAGGCGCTGAACGCCGCACGCCTGAAAGAAGCGGGTGCGGTTGATGCAATCTATGTAGCACGCGCCATTAACGAACAGCCGCTGAACCTCGGTCAGGGTATCTGGCTGAACGACAGTGCGCAGGGCAACCTGGCAAGCGCGGTAGCTGTCAGCCGTGCGGCGAAAGCATTTGATGTCAACGGTGAAAGCGTTGCGCTGCTGGTGAGCGTGGCGATGGCTGACGACCAGCCGGTTGCCATCCTCAAACGTCTGAGCGACCTGCTGCTCGACAATAAAGCTGACCGTCTGGTAAGCGCAGATGCCGCAACCCTGCTGGCGCTGCTGACCAGCGATGACGCTATCGCTGACAACCTGCTGACCGCCGAGTTCGTTGTACGTAACGAGCACGGCCTGCATGCCCGTCCGGGCACCATGCTGGTGAACACCATCAAACAATTTACGAGCGAAGTGACCGTTGCCAACCTCGACGGTACCGGTAAATCCGCCAATGGCCGCAGCCTGATGAAAGTGGTCGCGCTGGGCGTGAAGAAAGGTCACCGTCTGCGTTTCACCGCGCAGGGCGATGATGCTGAACAGGCGCTGAAAGCGATTGGCGATGCCATCGCTGCCGGTCTGGGGGAGGGCGCATAATGAGCAGACGTGTAGCCACCATCACCCTGAACCCTGCCTATGATCTGGTGGGATTCACCCCGGAAATTGAACGCGGTGAAGTGAACCTGGTTCGCACCACCGGCCTGCACGCGGCGGGTAAAGGCATCAACGTGGCCAAAGTCCTGAAAGATCTGGGCATCGACGTAACCGTTGGCGGCTTCCTGGGTAAAGACAACCAGGACGGTTTTCAGCAGTTGTTCAGCGAACTGGGCATTGCTAACCGTTTCCAGGTTGTACAGGGCCGTACCCGTATCAACGTCAAGCTGACGGAAAAAGACAGCGAAGTTACCGACTTCAACTTCTCCGGCTTCGAAGTGACGCCGGCAGACTGGGAGCGCTTCGTTGCCGATTCTCTGACCTGGCTGGGTCAGTTCGACATGGTGTGTGTCAGCGGCAGCTTGCCATCGGGGGTGAGCCCGGAAGCTTTCACCGACTGGATGACGCGTCTGCGTAGCCAGTGCCCGTGCATCATTTTCGACAGCAGCCGCGATGCGCTGGTTGCCGGTCTGAAAGCGGCACCGTGGCTGGTTAAACCTAACCGTCGCGAGCTCGAAATTTGGGCCGGCCGCAAGTTACCTGAATTGAAAGATGTGATCGACGCGGCGCATGCGCTTCGTGAACAAGGAATTGCCCATGTGGTTATTTCACTGGGCGCGGAAGGGGCGTTGTGGGTTAACGCTTCTGGCGAATGGATCGCCAAACCGCCGTCAATGGAGGTGGTAAGCACCGTTGGCGCAGGGGATTCAATGGTTGGCGGTCTGATTTATGGTCTGTTGATGCGAGAGTCCAGTGAACATACGTTGCGCCTGGCCACTGCCGTGGCAGCACTGGCCGTTAGCCAGAGCAATGTAGGTATTACCGATCGTACCCAGTTAGCCGCGATGATGGCGCGTGTTGACTTAAAACCCTTTAACTAACAGCAGGAGAGCATAATGAAAACGCTGCTGATAATTGATTCTGAACTCGGTCAAGCTCGCGCATATATGGCAAAAAGCCTGTTAGGCGCAGCGGCACAAAAAGCGAATTTGCAGTTTATCGACAATCCTGGCGAAGCTGAACTGGCGATCGTTCTGGGTTCTCGCGTACCGGCTGACAGCGCGCTGAACGGCAAGAAAGTCTGGTTGGGCGACATCAATCGCGCGGTGGCGCATCCGGAACTGTTTTTAAGCGAAGCGAAGAACCACGCGTCCGCTTACACCGCTCCGGCGGCGGCACCTGCGACTGCCACCAGTGGTCCGAAACGTATTGTGGCTGTCACCGCATGTCCGACCGGCGTTGCGCACACCTTTATGGCTGCTGAGGCCATTGAAACCGAAGCGAAAAAACGCGGCTGGTGGGTGAAAGTAGAAACACGCGGCTCTGTTGGCGCGGGCAACGCGATTACGCCGGAAGAAGTGGCGCAAGCCGATCTGGTTATCGTGGCCGCAGACATCGAAGTGGACCTGGCGAAATTCGCTGGCAAACCGATGTACCGCACTACCACGGGTCTGGCACTCAAGAAAACGGCACAGGAATTAGACAAGGCGCAGGCCGAAGCGAAACCGTATCAGCCGAGCGGCAGCACGCAGTCTGCCGGTAGTGAAGGTAAAAAAGAGAGCGCGGGCGCCTATCGTCACCTGCTGACCGGTGTGTCTTACATGCTGCCGATGGTGGTTGCCGGTGGTCTGTGTATCGCACTGTCCTTCGCCTTCGGTATTACCGCATTTAAAACGCCGGATACGCTGGCTGCCGCGCTGATGCAAATCGGTGGTGGCTCCGCGTTTGCCCTGATGGTTCCGGTACTGGCGGGTTACATTGCGTTCTCCATCGCTGACCGTCCGGGTCTGACGCCGGGCCTTATCGGCGGTATGTTGGCCGTGAGCACCGGTTCTGGCTTTATCGGCGGTATCATTGCGGGTTTCCTTGCCGGCTATCTGGCGAAAGCCATCAGTAAAGGCGTTAAGCTGCCGCCAAGTATGGAAGCGCTGAAACCGATTCTGATCATTCCGTTGGTCTCCAGCCTGATTGTTGGTCTGGCGATGATCTACCTGATCGGTAAACCGGTTGCGGGCATCCTGGCAGGTCTGACGTCCTGGCTGCAAACCATGGGTACGGCGAACGCCGTTCTGCTGGGCGCAATCCTCGGTGGCATGATGTGTACCGACATGGGTGGTCCGGTGAACAAAGCGGCATATGCCTTTGGTGTTGGCCTGCTGAGTACCCAGACTTACGCCCCGATGGCGGCCATCATGGCAGCCGGTATGGTGCCACCGCTGGCGATGGGTTTGGCGACCATTGTTGCGCGTAAGAAATTCGATAAAGGGCAGCAGGAAGGGGGCAAAGCGGCGCTGGTTCTGGGTCTGTGCTTTATCTCCGAAGGTGCGATTCCGTTTGCTGCACGTGACCCGATGCGTGTTCTGCCGTGCTGTATCGCCGGTGGCGCACTGACCGGTGCCATCTCCATGGCGATTGGCGCGAAACTGATGGCACCGCACGGTGGTCTGTTCGTTCTGCTGATTCCGGGTGCAATCACTCCGGTTGTGGGTTACCTGCTCTCCATCGTCGCAGGCACCCTGCTGGCAGGCCTGGTCTACGCGTTCCTGAAACGTCCGGAAGGCGAAGCCGTTGCCAAAGTGGCATAACTGATTCTTTGAATGACGAAGGGCCGGGAAACCGGCCCTTTTTTTATTTCCCCGCCTTCTGTGCCCTGTCTCTCATTTCTTCATCTTGTTACAGTCACAATTTCCTTAAAATTGTGATGGCTCCCATATCTATTCACTCTTCTCCCGCCCGGCGTATTTACTTTACTCAAATCCGGCATAACATAAACATGTGTTCAAAAATAAACACGTGCTCCAATAAGGGTTTCGCCACCAGCAAATAAATGAATTGTTGTTTCGACGATCTCATTGATATGGCATTTCTTGCCAGAGGGCGTTTTATGCGTAAAAAGGATTATATAATCACTGTTGGTTCCGCCAATATGGATGTGGCTGGTTATTCTCATGGTGTATTGAATTACGCGGACTCCAACCCGGGGAAAATAAAATTCACGCCGGGTGGCGTGGGGCGTAATATTTCACAAAACCTGGCCTTACTGGGAACAGAGTCCTGGTTACTCACCGCCGTGGGTGACGATTTTTATGGTCAGTCTTTGCTGAATCAGACCAGCCTGTCAGGCGTACGAGTGGAAAAATGCCTGATTGTTCCCGGTGAAAATACCTCGAGCTATTTATCGTTACTGGATAATACCGGCGAAATGCTGGTAGCCATAAACGATATGAATATTACCGACCATTTATCCGCTGATTTTCTGGCAAAACATCTCGATTTTATTCGCGAAGCCAACGTGATTGTTGCCGACTGCAATATCAGCGAAGACGCACTGGCCTGGCTGCTGATGAATGCAGGTAGTACGCCCGTTTTCGTCGACCCGGTATCGGCCTGGAAATGTGTGAAAATCCGCGACTGGCTGGGACAAATTCATACCCTAAAACCCAACCGTCTCGAGGCCGAAACGCTGAGCGGCATTACGCTCTCCGGGCGCGATGACGTGGTAAAGGTTGCCGAATGGTTTCATGCCCATGGCTTACAGCGACTGGTACTGAGCATGGGTGGCGACGGCGTCTACTACAGCGAGCACGGTGGCGTAAGTGGGTGGTCACCTCCGATTAAAACCCAGGTGGTCAATGTCACCGGAGCAGGTGACGCCATGATGGCGGGTCTGGCAGCCTGCTGGGTGGAAGGGTTTTCATTTATCGATTCGGTCCGTTTTGCTCAAGGCTGTTCGTCCATGGCTCTGGCATCCGAGTATACCAATAATCCTGACTTATCTTTTTCAAAAGTCACATCGCTAGTGGAGAAACAAGATGTCTGAATTAACACTTTCCCCTGAATTACTGCATATCTCTGCGGAAGTAAAAGACGCGCTGGAAAATAACAAACCGGTTGTGGCACTGGAATCGACAATTATTTCTCACGGTATGCCGTTCCCGCAAAATGCGCAAACGGCGATTGAAGTCGAAGAGACTATTCGTAAGCACGGTGCGGTTCCGGCGACTATAGCAATTATTAAAGGCGTGATGAAAGTCGGCCTGACGAAAGACGAAATTGAATTATTAGGCCGTGAAGGGCATAGCGTAGCGAAAGTCAGCCGTCGCGATTTACCCTTTGTAGTCGCTGCTGGATTAAATGGCGCAACCACAGTTGCATCCACCATGATTATTGCCGCACTGGCCGGTATTAAAGTCTTTGCGACGGGCGGTATTGGTGGTGTTCATCGCGGTGCCGAACATACGTTTGATATTTCCGCCGACTTACAGGAGCTGGCGCATACCAATGTCACCGTAGTTTGTGCGGGGGCGAAATCTATTCTCGACCTCGGCCTGACGACTGAATATCTGGAAACCTTCGGCGTGCCGTTAATTGGTTATCAGACCAAATCACTGCCGGCGTTTTTCTGCCGTACCAGTCCGTTTGAGGTCAGCATTCGCCTGGACAGCGCCAAAGAGATCGCCCGCGCGATGGCGGTGAAATGGCAGACCGGCCTCAACGGTGGTCTGGTGGTGGCGAACCCGATCCCGGAACAGTTTGCGATGGCGGAAGAGAACATCAACGCCGCTATCGACCGGGCGGTGAAAGAAGCCGAAGAGCAGGGTGTGGTCGGGAAAGATAGCACGCCGTTCCTGCTGGCGCGCGTGGCTGAATTAACCGGCGGCGACAGCCTGAAATCAAACATTCAACTGGTGTTCAGCAACGCCGTGCTGGCATGTGAAATCGCAAAAGAGTACCAACGTCTCGCATAACCCAGACGCGGGCAGCGAGCGGTCGCCCGCAGGGATATCAGACATACCAAAACCTGGCGTTTACGCCGGGTTTCCTGGCATGAAGGGAAAATCATTATGGATATAATGAGAAGTGTTCTGGGTATGGTGGTATTACTGGCCATCGCTTTTCTGCTGTCAGTAAATAAAAAACGCATCAGCTTACGTACCGTCGGTGCGGCACTGCTGCTGCAAATCGCTATCGGTGGGATCATGCTCTATTTCCCTCCGGGCAAATGGCTGGTTGAGCAGGCGGCGTTGGGCGTACACAAAGTGATGTCCTACAGCGATGCGGGCAGCGCCTTTATTTTCGGGTCGCTGGTCGGGCCGAAAATGGATGTGCTGTTTGACGGTGCCGGGTTTATCTTCGCCTTCCGCGTGCTGCCGGCGATCATCTTCGTCACGGCACTCATCAGCCTGCTTTACTACATCGGCGTGATGGGGCTTTTGATCCGCGTTCTGGGTGGGATTTTCCAGAAAGCGCTGAACATCAGCAAAATCGAATCGTTTGTTGCCGTGACCACGATCTTCCTCGGGCAGAATGAAATCCCGGCCATCGTGAAACCCTTTATTCATAAGCTCAACCGCAACGAGCTCTTCACCGCGATCTGTAGCGGGATGGCATCCATTGCCGGGTCGATGATGATCGGTTACGCCGGCATGGGGGTGCCGATTGACTACCTGCTGGCGGCGTCATTAATGGCGATCCCGGGTGGTATCCTGTTTGCCCGTATGCTGAGCCCGGCCACCGAAGCCTCTCAGGTCACGTTTGAAAACCTTTCTTTCACCGAAACACCGCCAAAAAGCATTATTGAAGCGGCGGCTGCGGGTGCGATGACCGGGCTGAAAATTGCCGCCGGTGTGGCAACCGTGGTGATGGCGTTTGTGGCGATCATTGCGCTGCTGAACGGCATTATTGGTGGCGTCGGCGGCTGGTTTGGTTTCGGCAACGCGACGCTTGAAGGGATCTTTGGTTATGCGCTGGCACCG
Source organism: Phytobacter sp. V69 (assembly GCF_965644215.1). Classification (NCBI taxonomy): domain Bacteria; kingdom Pseudomonadati; phylum Pseudomonadota; class Gammaproteobacteria; order Enterobacterales; family Enterobacteriaceae; genus Phytobacter; species Phytobacter sp. V69. Next base: position 1,109 of record NZ_CBFFRL010000164.1, on the reverse strand, counting down.
CTGGCGTGGATCATGGGCGTGGACTGGCATGATGCGACGCTGGCCGGTAGCCTGATTGGGCAAAAGCTGGCGATCAATGAGTTCGTGGCCTACCTCAACTTCTCTCCGTATCTGCAGGCGGGCGGTACGCTGGACGTCAAAACCATCGCCATTATCGCGTTTGCGCTGTGCGGCTTCGCCAACTTCGGTTCCATTGGCGTGGTGGTTGGGGCGTTTTCCGCGATTGCCCCCCAGCGTGCGCCGGAAATTGCCCAACTCGGTATGCGGGCGCTGGCGGCGGCAACGCTTTCTAACCTGATGAGTGCCACCATCGCCGGGTTCTTTATCGGCCTTGCCTGAGTCAACGGCGCGTCAGATTTCACTGGCGCGCCCCTTCGTTTTTACCCCAACCATTCAATGAAGCAGCGCGGCAAAATTGTGCTCAGGGTCCATTTCCATGGCCAGCGCGGTCAGCGCCTTTCTGTTGCGGATAACGTAGCCCGACTTCTGTTTTGCCAGGATACCGTCGTGCGCCAACTGGGCGATGACGTACAGCAGGTGTCGATAGGTCACCCCCATATACTCCGCCGCCTGAGTGTGCTTTTCGCGATAGATGTCGCCGTGCTGGGTTAATAAAATAAACGCCGCCAGACGGTTTATTAGCGGGAAGGATTGATTCTGGGTTAACGAGACAATATTCCGGTAGTTCTTGTGACTCAGTGAAATACAGAGATCGCGCAGAAAAACGGCGTCATTCAATAACTGCGGGCGGAACTGCTTCATCGGCAGCGCCAGGCACCAGCACTCTTCGATCGCCTGGACGTCGCGCGGCTCGTGGTTTTTATCGACCAGCTCAATCTCGCCGATAAAGCAGGGGGCACCAAAAAAATCAATCAACGACACCCGGCCATTCGGCAATGTGGCATAAAGCTTGGCCCTCCCGCGGGCGAGATAAAACAGATGCAGCGGCTGGCTTCCCTCTTTCACAATATAATCCCCGGCAACCACATGAAAGAGTCGGGTATCGGCTAAAACGTCGCTGGAAAAATGTGATTCGCGAATTCAGATAATAAGTGCAACGCTCGGACATGATTGTGGAGAGTGTAGGAGGAAGGGTTAACTACCGATAA
>NZ_CBFFRL010000163.1:0-11318 GCF_965644215.1 Phytobacter sp. V69 | reverse complement strand
AATACAGCTCAGCTAAGGTAAGGCTAATACAGCTAAGGACTCCACTGAACCCCACCGATTAAATCGCACCTTCCCTATCAACACCAGCACCAATGCATTTGTGGGTATGGTGGGTATAAAAGGCATTCGGCGTACGTAAACATCCGGGATTTCCCCGGTGGCGCTGCGCTTACCGGGGCTACAACGCGCGTATATTTACGGTGCCGCATCGCCATCAAAAAACACCATGCCCTTGTACGGCTTCACGCGGCAGGCGGCCAGCCGCTGCGCGAGGCTGCCCACGTGGGCTTCCAGCTTGTGCCCGTCCGGGTCGAGAAAATAGAACGACTCCCCTTCGCTTTTGTTCTCTTTCCACGACGTCACGCCCGCATCCGCAAGGCGTGCTACAAACGCCGCGAAGTCATTTTCATCAAGGCTAAACGCATAGTGGGTGTAATCGCTCTCCTGCGGGGCGATGTAGTGCCGCTGCGCGTCCAGCGACAGGCAAAGCCACAGATCGTCGCAGCTCAGGTATGCGCCGTTATCCCAGCGCGCATGCAGGGGCAGCCCCAACAGGTGATGATAAAAACCGACGCTGCTGGCGATATCGCTGACCGCCAGCGTCAGGTGATTCAGGTTTTTTAGCATGTTGTTTTCTCAGCAGAAATTAAAGGCAGTCCAGAATATGTTGTCGCAGCCACTGATGCGCCGGGTCACGGTGCAGGCGCTCATGCCATAACATCAACATGTCGAACCCTGGCAACGGCAGAGGCGGCTCTACCACCTGCAACGTGGCCGTATTTTTCACCAGCCGCTCCGGCAACACGGCCACCAGATCGCTGTTTGCCAGCGTATCCAGCATAAACAGGAAATGTGGCACCGAGAGGACAACGCGCCGGGAAAGCCCATTTTTCGCCAGTACCTCATCCGTTATCGCGCTAAAGCCCCCACCTTCCGGCGACACAACCACATGTTCCAGTTGGCAAAACTGCGCCAGCGTCGGGCGGCGTTGTAATGCCGGATGATTCAGCCGCCCGGCCAGCACATAACGCTCGGTAAACAGCAGCCGCTGGTGCAGCGCGGGCGGCGATCCTTCGCGAAGATGGAAGATCAGATCGACATCACCCTGCTCCGCCTGGCGCAAAATCTGCGCGGGATTGAGTTCGTACAATGCCAGCCGGGTGCCAGGCGCTGCCGCCCGCAGGCTGTTGAGCGCAGGCAGCACCACGGCGGACTCGGTGTAATCCGTGGCCGCGATCCGCCAGGTCAGATCGGCACTTGCCGGATCAAACGGGCTACCGGACGACACGGCGCTTTCCAGCGCATCGAGGGCCTGGCGCAACGGCACTCGCAGCGCAACAGCGCGAGCGGTCGGCTGCATACCGCGCGGCCCCGGCAGCAACAGCGGGTCGCCAAAGATCTCCCGCAGGCGGGCAAGCTGCACGCTGACCGAAGGCTGAGACAAATTCAGCCGCTGTGCCGCCCGCGTCACGTTAAGCTCAGTCAGCAACACATCCAGCGTCGCCAGCAGGTTCAAATCCATCTTTCTGAAATTAACCATAACTATACCTGAGATATAAGTAATTAATTTCTACTATACCTTCCTGTTCATTACCGTGAAGTGACTTTTCCAACGTCAGGAACACACGATGAATATTTTGATTGTTGCCGCTTATCCCGAAGCTCACTCCCTGAACGGTGCGTTACATCGTTTTGCCACCAAGCATCTGAATGAAACGGGGCATCAGGTACAGGTTTCCGACCTCTATGCCATGAACTGGAAATCGCAGCTGGATGCCGACGACACGCTGGCCCCGCTGGCTGGCGAGCATTACCACCCGTCTCAGGATTCGAAGAAGGCCTTTGAACAGGGTCTGCAACGCGCCGATATCGCCACCGAGCAGGAGAAATTACGCTGGGCGGATGCGGTCATCTTCCAGTTCCCGCTGTGGTGGTTTTCGATGCCTGCCATCATGAAAGGCTGGTTCGACCGGGTATATGCCTGTGGTTTTGCCTACGGCGTGGGCGAGCACAGCGATACCCACTGGGGCGATCGTTACGGCGAGGGAAATCTGTCAGGCAAACGGGCGATGCTGCTGGTGACGGCAGGCGGCTGGGAATCACACTATAGCCCGCGCGGGGTTAACGGTCCTATCAACGATATTCTGTTTCCCATTCATCACGGGATGCTGTTTTATCCGGGCTTCGAGGTGCTGCCGCCGCTGGTGATTTATCGCACCAGTAAAACGGATGATGAGAAATATGCAGCGTATTGCCAGCAACTGGCACAGCGTCTGGACACGTTCTGGCAGGCAGAACCGCTGCCTTTCCGGCGGCAAAATGCGGGGGATTACGTGATTCCCGCGCTGACGTTACGCGAGGATATTGCTCCGGGTGAAGGCGGGTTTGGTGTGCATATGAAATCGTAATGCAGCCAGAAAAATAACCCGGATGCGGCGTTGCCTTATCCGGGCTACCACCGCACCGTCGTAGCCCCGGTAAGCCTCAGCGCCACCGGGGATTTTCCCGGATGCGGCGCTACCTTATCCGGGCTACCACCGCACCGTCGTAGCCCCGGTAAGCGTCAGCGCCACCGGGGATGTTCCCGGATGCGGCGCTGCCTTACCCGGGCTACCACTGCGCCTTCGTAGCCCCGGTAAGCGTCAGCGCCACCGGGGATGTTTCCCGGATGCGGCGCTGCCTTATCCGGACTACCTACCGCACCGTCGTAGCCCCGGTAAGCGTCAGCGCCACCGGGATTTTCCCGGATGCGGCGTTGCCTTATCCGGGCTACCACCGCACCGTCGTAGCCCCGGTAAGCCTCAGCGCCACCGGGGATGTTTCCCGGATGCGGCGCTGCCTTATCCGGGCTACCACCGCACCGTCGTAGCCCCGGTAAGCGTCAGCGCCACCGGGGATGTTCCCGGATGCGCGTTATTCCGGCTCTTTGACCTGGGCGACAAACGACGGGAGATCCCAGGTGCCGCCCGCGCGAATGTAGCGGCACATCCCGGTGGTGGACTCGCTGCTCTGGGTGAACGCTTTGCCGTCCCATACCCACTCAGCGGAAGCCCAGCAGTCGCCAATCCCGCGGCCACGCTGCCCCAGTGAGATCAGGCCATCGCTGTAATCCGACGCCGAATCGGTCACCAGCACCGGCTCACCCGCAAGTTTGCTGTCGATAACCCAGAAGCCATAACCTTCGTTATAGGCCGCGCGCCAGCAGAGAGTGGAAATCAGCGCATGGGTATCATTGAGCGGCGTCAGGTTGATATCGTTATCCGACTCATCCGCCTGCGGGTCTGGAGATTTCAGACGCTCACAGTTGGTATCTTTGGGCAGCGATGCAATCAATTTCGGCTTAAGCGCAGCGAGCTCCGTTTCATTGAGCACGCGCTCCTGCGCATCGCTGACTTTGGCAGCCTGAATCACTGGTGCCGCTTTCGCCGCCGGTACGCCGGTTTCCGGTTTATCGCCTTTCTTCACCAGCGCGCCTGAGGTATCCAGACGCCCCTGCACATCATCCATTTTCAGCAGTACCGCCGTCGCACCATCAACCGACAGTTCGAACGGTTTCGCACCGCCTTTAAATTCCACTTTGCCGCTGCCTTTTACCGCCTCGAGCAGCGCACTGGTCTGGGCGGGTGATAGCCGCCAGGTATCGCTGTCTTCCGGCTCAACTTCGCCAATCTCTTTGTCATCGATCCACAGGACCAATTTGGGCTGCGGCGCGGTCTCATCCGATTCCATTTCCGTCAGCACAACATCGACAACGAGCGGCGTATCCGCACCCGCTTTACGCACCAGCAGGACAGACCCGCTGGCTTCTTCTTCCTTGCTGTAACCTGCCGCCCGACAGGTCAGGGTATTGTCACAAACGACCTCCCAATCTTTGTGGTTAAACGTGGTGCTATTGTTCTCTGCCATTGCCGGCGCACTGAGCGTCGCTATCATCACCAGTGCGGCTTTATAACTCTTATTCATGCCGTTTCTCCGTATACACCATCGCCGACAGTGTGAAGAATTTAGCGCATTCGGAGAAGTGAAATTTTTTATACGATGAAAGGAAATAACGCAGATTTGCTCCCCCTCCCGGAGGAAGGGGATCGGGAGGCGGGAAATCAGTCCAGCTTCAGGTCGCCGTAGTTTTTCACTACGCGAGAAACGATGCCGTAATCGATCGCTTCTTGTGGGTTCATCCAGTAGTTGCGATCGGTGTCTTGTTTCACTTTCTCGACGGGTTGCCCGGTCGCATCGGCGATAAGACGGTTAACGCGATCCAGCATACGGATGATCTCTTTAGCTTCGATCTCAATGTCGCTCGCCTGACCACGCACGCCGCCCAGCGGCTGATGGATCATAAAGCGGGTGTTCGGCAACGCGTAGCGGTTCTCTTTTTTCGCCGCCAGGAAAATAGTAATCCCGGCGCTCGCCACCCAACCTGTACCAATGATGTGCACTTCCGGCTTGATGAATTTAATGATGTCGTGAATGGTATCCGCGGCTTCAACATGGCCGCCCTGGCTGTTCAGGTAGATTTTGATCGGCGCATCGCTGATCCCCTGCAACAGCAGCAGTTGGGTCACCACTTTTTCGGTCAGCGTCTGGTTAATCTCACCGGAGATAATGATCGAGCGCGAATCCAGCAACTTCTGCTGCATCATCTGCGTGACGTTGCCGCCTTCGTTCTCTTTCTTATCGTCGTCTTTACTGCCCATATAATTCATGGTGAATCCCCCGTAGTGATGATGGCATGATGGCATTAAGCATAGTCTACGCCATAAAAGGCGGAAAATAACAAGATGTTATCTCCGCGCTTTTGGTCGATCAATAACCCAGATCGTCACGACGCAATCCCAGGTCTTTCAACTGCTCATCGCTAAGGTTGCGTAAAATTATCCGCGTCTTGCGCTGTTCCCATTTTCTCTTCGCCCAATGCCACACCTGTATGAACCCGATAAACGGTTGTTTCGGTCTATTTTCAAAGAATTCCATCGTCTCTCTCCTCACCAGAACAGAGCCTTATTTTCGCCGGAATTCCTGTATGCAATACAGATGCAGAAATTACTTTTCTTTAACATACAGATCGCCTAAAACTGTATCTGAACGGCGTTTTTTTCCATCATCTGTACTGGTTTGAAAATCTGTATGGTGACAACGAAGGATACAGCATGACACGTTATGAAAATCTGGCCACTCTGCTGGCGGAGCGCATTGAGCAAGGGCTGTATCGTCACGGGGAGAAACTGCCGTCGGTCAGGAATCTGAGCCAGGAGCACGGTGTGAGTATCAGCACCGTACAGCAGGCGTATCAGGTACTGGAAAATCTCCAGTTGATCACCCCACAGCCGCGCTCGGGCTATTTTGTCGCCCCGCGTAAAGCCAAACCGCCTGTGCCCGCCATATCGCGCCCGGTTCAGCGCCCGGTCGAGGTCACGCAATGGGATGAGGTGCTCACACTGCTGGATGCCCGCTCGGATAAAGAGATGCTCAATTTTGGCGGCGGCGCACCGGACATTTCCCAGCCGACGCTGAAACCGCTGTGGCGTGAGATGGCGCGGCTGGTACAGCACAATCAGACCGATATTCTGAGCTACGACGCCCTGCAAGGACGGCGCGAACTGCGCGAGCAGATCTCCCGCCTGATGGTCGATAGCGGTACGGTGGTGGACCCGGAAGATATCGTGATTACCAACGGCTGCCACGGTGCGCTGAGCATCGCCCTGCTTTCGGTGTGTAAACCGGGCGATATCGTGGCCGTGGAGTCCCCTTCCTACTATGGCACCATGCAGTTACTGCGCGGTTTCGGCATCAAAGCGATGGAGATCCCCACCGATCCGGATACCGGAATCAGCATCGAGGCGCTGGAACTGGCACTGGAACAGTGGCCGATCAGAGGGGTGATCCTGGTACCGAGTTGCAGCAATCCGCAGGGTTCGATCATGCCGGATGCGCGCAAAAAAGCGATCCTGGCGCTGGCACAGCGGCACGATATTGTCATTTTCGAAGACGATATCTACGGCGAGCTCGTTGCCGATTATCCCCGCCCGCGCACCATAAAATCCTTTGATATCGATGGCCGCGTGCTGTTATGCAGCTCGTTTACCAAATCTGTCGCGCCGGGGCTACGCGTGGGCTGGATTATACCGGGCCGCTACCGCGACCGGGTGCTGCATATGAAATATGCCGCCATCGGCAGCACAGTACCCACCAATCAGCTGGCGATGGCGGCCTTTATTCGCGACGGTCACTACCATCGCCATATTCGCCGGATGCGTCAGTTTTATCAGCAGCACCTGGAAACCTATACCTGCTGGGTCCGTCAGTATTTCCCCTGCGAAATCTGCGTCACGCGGCCCAAAGGCGGCTTTATGCTGTGGATTGAACTGCCGGAAGGGGTAGATATGCTCTGCGTGTCGCGCCAGCTTTGTCGGCTTAAAATCCAGACCGCGCCGGGTTCGCTGTTTTCCGCCTCAGGGAAATACCGCAACTGCCTGCGCATTAACTGCGCCCTGCCGCTGACCGAAAAGTACCGTGAGGCGATCCAGAAATTAGGCGAAGCGATCCATATTGCGATGGAGGAGAGTTAATCACCCTTTCGCTCAGGGTGTTGCGATTGTCCCCGGTGGCGCTCACGCTTACCGGGGCTACAAAACCCCCGCGCTGTCACCTGGGAATCCGCATCGTCGCCCGGGTAAGGCGCTCCGCGCTGCCACCCGGGAATCCGCATCGTAGCCCGGGTAAGGCGCTCCGCGCTGCCACCCGGGATTCCACATCGTAGCCCGGGTAAGGAGCTCCGCGCCGCCACCCGGGATTCCGCATCGTAGCCCGGGTAAGGCGCACCGCGCTGCCACCCGGGACTTATCAAGACACTCAGAACTTATAAGACAAGCTGCCCACAATGCTGCGCTCGGCACCAAAATAGCAGTAAGAGAGCGAGTTACAGGCGGCGATATAGCTCTTGTCCGTCAGGTTATTGACGTTAACCTGTGCGCTCAGCCCTTTCAGGCCCACTTTAGACAGGTCGTAGCCCACCGCCAGATCCACCAGCGTATACGACGGCAGCGTATGCGTGTTCTGGCGATCCGAGGTAATGCCATTCACATAACGCACGCCGGAACCGACGGTCAGACCGTCCAGCGGACCACTTTTCACATCGTAGCTCAGCCATGCGCTGGCCTGGTTACGCGGTGCGTACACGGCGCGCTTGCCCTGCTCTTCCGGGCTGCTCTTCTTGTAGCGGATATCGGTGTAGGTATAGGCCGCCTGCAGGCGCAGGCTATCCGTTAACTGACCCACTGCTTCCAGTTCCACCCCTTCGGATTCGATCTCACCGATTGAACGGTACGGATCCGTTGGCTCTTCTTTGGTGGCGATATTCTTCTGGTTGATGCGGAATACCGACGCGCTGTACATCGTCTGGGTGCCTTCCGGCTCGAATTTCAGCCCGGCTTCCCACTGTTTCCCCTTCATCGGCTGCAAGATCTTGCCGTTTTCATCGGTAAAGCTGGTCGGCGTGAAGGCGGTAGAGTAGCTGACGTACGGCGCAATGCCGTTATCGAACAGATACAGTAATGCCGCACGGCTGCTGTAATGGCCTTGATCCAGGGTATCGCTGGTGTCGTTAAGCTTGTTGACGTTAGTGACCTTCACCTGATCGTGACGGCCGCCCAGCGTCAGACGCCAGTTGTTAAGCGACATCTGATCCTGCACGTAGATCCCGGTCTGCTCCAGCTTATGCTTCTCGCTACTGTACTGAACGATGTAGTCCGGATCCGCGCCATACACCGGATTGAACGCGTCGATCGCCGGGAATGCGCCGTAGTAACCCTTAGTGTTATTGCTACGACGCTGGTAATCCACACCCACCAGCAGGCGATGGTTAACCGGGCCGGTTTCCACGCTACCATCCAGTTGGTTATCCAGCGTGATCGCATTCATCTTCTCATCCGAGCCGGAATAGCCGCGGTTCAGCTCGGTATCGTTCAGCCAGCCCGCCGCATACACCTGATTCAGGTTCACTTTGGTATGCAGATAACGCAACTTCTGGCGTACCGACCAGCCGCTATCAAAGGCGTGTTCGAAGTTGTAGCCGACCATATTTTCACGGCGGTCATACTTGTCGTAATCGTCTTCACCTTCATAGAAGGTATTGGAAATTTTCTGCCCGGCATGAGACACAACGGTGCCTTCATACGGTAAGCCCGAATGGCTGCCGCCTTCCGGATCGCGATGCAGATAGGCCATCAGATCGAGGCGCGTATTGTCGGTGATGCGCCAGGTCAGGCTCGGCATCAGGGCATAACGCTCTTCTTTTAATGGATCGAACTGGGAATCCGCGTAGCGGGTCATGCCAGTTAAACGCACGGCAACGCGGTCGTTATCATCCACCGGTCCGGTCACATCAAAGGCCGCGCCGCGCTGGTTGTTATTCCCGGCGAACACTTTGATTTCGCCACCCGCGTCAAACGACGGTTTACGGGAATTCAGCGCCACGATCCCGCCTGGAGAAGAGCGACCATAGAGTACAGAAGCAGGGCCGCGCACCACTTCGATACTGTCGAGGAACCACGGGTCCACCACCAGCGAACTGTGCGAGTTGGTGTCGCCCATCATTTTCAGGCCGTCGAGATAGATGTTATCCAGACTGCCATCGGAGAAGCCGCGCAGGACAATGTAATCAAAGCGGTTGGACGCGCCAATCTGGTTGGCATAGACGCCCGGCGTGTAGCTTACCGCCTGACGCACGCTATTGGCCCCCTGCTCTTCATATTGCTCACGCGTCACGATAGAGACCGACTGCGGGGTTTCGATATCCGGCGTTTCCAGTTTGGTTGCGCCGCTTTGCATTTGTGAAGTCACCACCACCGTCTCTTCTTTTGTCGATGTGGTGTCCTGTGCCAGGACTATCGCGCTAAATCCACCCGTAATACAGCCAATCATCAGCGCCAGCCGCGTTTTTGCGAACATGAAAATCTCCAGAAGCCGTTATTATTGTAAATAAGAATTATTACCTTTTTGCCGGCGGCGGCAGCTATGCGCAATGACAAGAGACGTATGCGCGATGACAAAACACATCACAGTTACGGAACTTTGGTCTACAGGCACGTGAACGTCCGGATGAAGCGCAGGGATTAACAAGCGTGGCGCGCCTCTCCGGGCGTGATGCCATAGCGGCGGCGAAAGGCGGTGGAAAAATTGGTGGCGTGCTGATACCCCGACATCCACGCCGCCTGCTGCACGCTGTATCCCTGCGCCAGATAGCGGCGGGCCAGCTCGAGGCGGCAATCGCGAAGGTAATCAAACACCGAATGGCCATAGGCCTGGCGAAACTTGACCCGCAGGCTACTGCTGCTCATGGCCGCCAGTTGGGCGAGCTCCGTGAGGGTGTACTCTTTCTCTGGCTGTTGCTCCAGCATGCGACGCACCGTTTCCAGCCGATGCTGTTCCCCGCAGGGCGGCGCATAGCGTGGAGTGTGGCTTTCCAGACGATGAGACAGACCGTGGCCCAACAGTTGCAGCATCACCCCTTCGAGCATGAGCTGGCGCGACAGCCCCGGTACGCTGGATTGCTGGGTGTACTGCAAGCCCGAGAGCAAAAAGCCCGGCACCTGCCATAAGAATGTCGGCGCACCGCCGTTTTCCCACTGCTGGAGCAGCGCGGAAAGCAGCGGTGATTGCCAACAGCGCGCCGGGTCCACGCCCAGCGACAGCGTGCGTAAGTGATAGTCGGCAAGGTGGCTGGCGTTCATCACCTGCTGTTCACCGAGGCGCGAGGTAAACGCCATGCCGGAGCGCACCACAAACTCCTGACCGTTAACGCGCAGCATCACGCTGCCTTCCAGCACCACCAGCATATAAAGCGGGCAGCTGTGCAAGGAGGTGGTTTCATAGGGTTGCAGGACGCGAATGTCAGAGCTGGTGAGGTTCAAGCCGGATGAGAACGACATTTCCTCTACATCGCCCTGAATCACAATGTGTTTTTCTTTGTTGACGTCGCGGCAGGAAGAGAGTGACGGGAAACGGTAATCAATGCCGTAGCGTTCGCCAAACCCGATAAAGTCTTCAACGGAAAAGTGTCTTTTTTGCATAGCAGGCAGCCATTGTGATCCTGTCCAATGTTCAACATTCCACCGGGGATGCGCGAAAGTTTCCGGGTCGACGCCCTGAAAAACGCCTTACAGATTACCACTGGCGCTGCCAGGCGGCAATAATATTGAGAATTGTTCTCACCTTGAGTGAGATCCCGGATGCGTTTTCTCCCTCTCCCTCAGGGCTGAGGGAGAGGGCCAGGGTGAGGGTTGCTGGTGGCTCAAATGCCTGATTCCCGGATGCGGCGCAAACGCCTTATCCGGGCTACGACCAGTGCCCGATGTGAACCTCGATCCCTAGCCCCGGCAAGCTCAGCGCCGCCGGGGAAAAAGCGATATTATGGCAATATCATTACACGCATTTAATTAAGGCCAATAAAACCATCGTCACACACAAATATTATGGATATACTTATCCATAAATATTCCCAATGGCTTCTCGACACGTATCTCCTTAATTACCCCGCTACATTCTCCATTATTTCTCCACAATGTAGATTTTTGTAAATCCATATTATCTCCCCAGAAAATGCTTACCGCCTGGGGCAAAATTCATATATTCTTACGGCCAATGAGAACGATCATTCTCAAAACCACTTACCCGGAGCCCGGCATGCAACAAAAAATCTCGCAGCAAGAACGCCACCAGATCCGCCAGGACGAAATCATAGTCGCAGCCCGACACTGCTTTCGCGCCAGCGGTTTTCACGCTGCCAGCATGTCGCAAATCGCTCTGGAGGCTCAGCTTAGCGTTGGGCAGATTTACCGTTATTTCACCAGTAAAGACGCCATTATCGAAGAGATGATCCGTCGCATCATCGACTACCGTATCGCCGAAATGGAAGGCAAAACGCAGACCCGGCACCTCGCACAGGTGCTGGCGTGGCGACAATCGCTCAGCCATGACGATGACGCGCTGATGCTTGAAGTGGCGGCCGAAGCGACCCGCAATCCGCGCGTCGCGGCCATGATGGCAGAGGCCGATGCGCGCATGTACGAAACCGCCTGCGCCCATCTAAAAAAAACGCATCCGCACCTTGAAGATACCCATGTGCGCTGCTGCGTAGAGATCATGGCGTCGCTGATGGAAGGCACCATCTTTAGAAGCCTGACGCCGCAAAAATGCGATCCGGCGCAATTACACCAGATGTATCAGGACATAATACAGATGTTGTTCGCGAATTCAGATAATAAGTGCAACGCTCGGACATGATTGTGGAGAGTGTAGGAGGAAGGGTTAACTACCGA
>NZ_CBFFRL010000162.1:0-11432 GCF_965644215.1 Phytobacter sp. V69 | reverse complement strand
GCGGGCATCGTGAAAAGTCTATGTCAAAGAAAGGGTTATGTTCTCATAATTGACGATTAAATCGCACCTTCCTTAGAAGACCACGCAATAAAGTTATATTTCCCTCTCCTGACACAACACCTAAAAACAATGGGATAAAATCCCCGCTCGCTCATAAACCAGCATCTTTATATGCTGGAATGAGTGCCAATAGCGAGAATAAGATGTTAGAAGTTCATAAAGCAAAGAAAAACGACACCCCAGGAAAACAGCTATCTAAAATGGCAGGAGCATTAATGATGGCATTCGTAAATCGTATACAAGATATTTTTGCAGGTAAGTTTGAGAAAAAAGCAAAAGAAGAATCTAACCATAATATGGTTGCCAGCAATAGTGTTTTAACGAGTCCTGTTATTCAACAAGAGAAGAAAGAGGATTGCGCAATGGTTGATCCCGTTACCAGAAGAATGATTTCAACAGCTAAATGGGACAAAATGACAGAGCATGCAAACAACTACAACAGTACAGAAAACAACAAGGCTTTGTTTGAACGCGAGAAAAAAATCAGGGGACAATCCGAGCCTAAGCCACGTCCTCGACCAGAACCTAAATCTGAACCAGAACAGTACAAAAAGTACAAGTATACGCCTCGTTAACACTCGACATTGTTTTGTTCGGGTATTACTTTAAATATTCCCATTATTATGTACGTTTTTTAATCCCCTAAGAAGTAACCCATAAGTAACTCAAACTTCCTTACAAATATTATTCTTGTTTTAAATCAATGTTTTAAAAAGCATAAAAAATACTGCAGCATGATAAACTGCGGCAGCGTGAGCAGGGGAATGGCGGTCAGCATTAGGGATGCCGACGCGCTCCACGCGCACGGTCCACCAGCGCTGCAGCGGGTAGCGCAGATAAAGCATGTAGGAGAAATAGCCGGAAATGACGAAAAACATCTGCATACGGAAGGCGTGGATAGCGTCATTGAACAGGGTCAGCCACCACGACGGGTGCGCGCTGTTCACGTGCCACATGTGGCTCGAGTAAATCAGCGAAATGTGAAAGGGGATCCCAAGCAACATTAACCACGCGCGGATGGAATCAAGGAAATATTCACGTTGTGCGGGTACTCTGCTCATATAACTCCGTTCAATCTCAGACTTTTCGTCTTATCCATAAGACAAATAATGATTACATTCCTAAGCAACCCTACACTATGACCGATAGACTGTCTCCAGGATAAGTACGCAAAACGATAAAGGGTTAGTTTCATTTGCTTATTCACTGAGCCAGCAAGCTGAACAAAGCGGGGATTCAGTTGTCGGAATGCCAAAGTTTCCATTAAAATGGATCGGATCGATTTAAGCACACAAAGGGGGAAGTGCTTAGTTATTATGAAACCTAAATTACGAATGATGAAAATGCGTTGGTTAGGCGCTGCGGTTCTGCTGTCACTTTATACGTCATCAGGCTGGGCTTTTTCCATTGACGATGTCGCAAAACAGGCACAATCCTTAGCAGGCAAAGGTTACGAAGCGCCGAAGAGCAATCTGCCGTCCGTGTTCCGTGAAATGAAATATGCGGATTACCAGCAGATTCAGTTCAACCACGACAAGGCCTACTGGAACACCATCAACACCCCATTTAAGCTTGAATTTTATCACCAGGGCATGTACTTCGACACGCCAGTCGCAATCAATGAAGTCACCGCCACCGCTGTTCGCAAAATCAAATACAGCCCGGATTATTTTAACTTTGGCAACGTGCAGCATGATAAAGACACCGTCAAAGACCTCGGATTCGCCGGTTTCAAAGTCCTCTACCCCATTAATAATAAAGACAAAAACGATGAAATCGTCAGTATGCTGGGCGCCAGCTACTTCCGTGTGATTGGCGCAGGTCAGGTTTACGGTCTTTCTGCCCGTGGTCTGGCTATCGACACCGCATTACCGTCCGGGGAAGAGTTCCCGCGCTTTAAAGAGTTCTGGATTGAGCGTCCAAAACCGACTGACAAACGCCTGACCATTTTTGCACTGCTGGATTCTCCGCGTGCGACGGGGGCTTATCGCTTTGTGATTATCCCAGGCCGCGACACGGTTGTAGACGTGCAGTCGAAAGTCTATCTGCGTGACAAAGTCGGCAAACTGGGCGTGGCACCGCTGACCAGTATGTTCCTGTTCGGGCCGGCACAGCCGTCTCCGGCAACCAACTTCCGCCCGGAACTGCATGACTCCAACGGTCTGTCGATGCTGGCCGGTAACGGCGAGTGGATCTGGCGTCCGCTGAACAACCCGAAACACCTGGCGGTGAGCAGTTACGCCATGGAAAACCCGCAGGGCTTTGGCTTGCTGCAGCGTGGCCGTCAGTTCTCGCGTTTTGAAGATATCGACGATCGTTACGATCTGCGCCCGAGCGCCTGGATCACGCCGAAAGGCGACTGGGGTAAAGGTAAGGTTGAGCTGGTGGAAATTCCAACCAACGACGAAACCAACGATAATATCGTCACTTACTGGACGCCGGATCAGCTGCCGGAACCGGGTAAAGAGATGAACTTCAAATACACCATCACCTTTAGCCGTGATGAAGACAAACTGCACGCCCCGGATAACGCATGGGTTATGCAGACGCGTCGCTCCACTGGCGATGTGAAGCAATCCAACCTGATTCGTCAGCCGGATGGTACGGTGGCGTTTGTGGTGGACTTCACCGGTCAGGATATGAAGCAACTGCCGAAAGACACCCCCGTCACCGCGCAGGCCAGTATCGGTGATAATGGTGAAATCGTTGAAAACACCGTACGCTATAACCCGGTCACACAAGGCTGGCGTTTGATGCTGCGCGTGAAGGTGAAAGATCCGAAGAAAACCACCGATATGCGTGCCGCACTGGTCAATGCAGACAAGACCCTGAGTGAAACCTGGAGCTATCAGCTACCTTCCAATGAATAAGACAACTGAGTATATCGACGCGCTGCCGCTTTCGGATACGGAAAAGGCAGCGCTGCCGACAGAGAGTCTTCGTGCCGTGCATGAAGCCCTGGACGAGGAACGTCATAGCTGGACCCGGGATGATGACTCTCCGCTGGGTTCAGTCAAAGCGCGTCTTGAGCACAGTTGGCCCGATTCCCTCGCGAAAGGTCAGCTCGTTAAAGATGATGAAGGGCGCACACAGCTGCAGGCTATGCCGAAGGCAAAACGTTCTTCAATGTTCCCCGATCCCTGGAGAACCAACCCGATTGGGCGTTTCTGGGACCGTTTGCGTGGTCGCGATGTGCAGCCGCGCTACATGTCCCGTCTGACTAAAGAGCAACAGGCCAACGAGCAAAAATGGCGTACGGTGGGCTCTATCCGCCGTTACATCCTGCTGTTGCTGACCCTGGCGCAAACTGTGGTTGCCACCTGGTACATGAAAACCATCCTGCCTTATCAGGGCTGGGCGCTGATCAACCCGTCAGACATGATGGGGCAGAATCTGTGGGTGTCCTTTATGCAGCTCCTGCCGTATGTGCTGCAGACGGGGATCCTGATTCTGTTTGCCGTCTTGTTCTGTTGGGTGTCGGCCGGTTTCTGGACCGCGTTGATGGGCTTCTTACAACTGCTGATAGGGCGGGATAAATACAGTATCTCCGCGTCGACTGTCGGTGATGAAGCGCTCAACCCTGAGCACCGCACTGCGCTGATCATGCCTATCTGTAACGAAGACGTTGATCGTGTTTTCGCGGGCCTGCGTGCGACCTGGGAATCCGTCAAAGCGACCGGCAACGGCGAACACTTTGACGTTTACATCCTCAGTGACAGCTACAACCCGGATATCTGCGTTGCTGAGCAGAAAGCCTGGATGGAGCTGATCGCCGAAGTGCAGGGCGAAGGGCAAATCTTCTACCGTCGCCGTCGCCGTCGCGTCAAGCGCAAAAGCGGCAACATCGATGATTTCTGCCGTCGCTGGGGCAGCCAGTATAGCTACATGGTGGTGCTGGACGCCGACTCCGTGATGACCGGTGATTGTCTGACCGGGCTGGTGCGTTTGATGGAAGCGAACCCGAACGCGGGTATCATCCAGTCTTCGCCGAAAGCTTCCGGTATGGACACGCTGTATGCCCGTTGCCAGCAGTTTGCGACCCGTGTATATGGCCCGCTGTTTACTGCCGGTCTGCACTTCTGGCAGCTGGGGGAATCGCACTACTGGGGCCACAACGCGATCATCCGCGTGAAGCCGTTCATTGAGCACTGTGCGCTGGCGCCTTTGCCGGGTGAAGGCTCCTTTGCCGGTTCGATTCTTTCGCATGACTTCGTGGAAGCCGCGCTGATGCGCCGTGCGGGCTGGGGCGTCTGGATTGCCTATGACCTGCCGGGTTCTTACGAGGAGCTGCCGCCGAACCTGCTGGATGAGCTCAAACGTGACCGCCGCTGGTGTCACGGCAACCTGATGAACTTCCGTCTGTTCCTCGTGAAGGGGATGCACCCGGTGCACCGTGCGGTGTTCCTGACGGGCGTCATGTCCTACCTGTCCGCGCCGCTGTGGTTTATGTTCCTGGCCCTGTCGACGGCACTGCAGGTGGTGCATGCGCTGACGGAGCCGCAGTACTTCCTGCAACCGCGCCAGCTGTTCCCGGTGTGGCCGCAGTGGCGTCCGGAACTGGCGATCGCGCTCTTTGCCTCGACGATGATCCTGCTGTTTTTACCGAAACTGCTGAGTATCATTCTGGTGTGGTGTAAAGGGCCGAAAGAGTACGGCGGCTTTGTACGCGTGACGATCTCTCTGCTGCTGGAAGTGCTGTTCTCGGTACTGCTGGCCCCGGTACGTATGCTGTTCCACACTGTGTTCGTGGTGAGCGCATTCCTCGGCTGGGAAGTGGTCTGGAACTCGCCGCAGCGTGATGATGATTCCACCCCATGGGGTGAAGCCTTTATGCGCCACGGTTCCCAACTGCTGCTGGGGCTGGTGTGGGCGGTGGGTATGGCCTGGCTTGATCTGCGCTTCCTGTTCTGGCTGGCACCGATCGTCTTCTCGCTGATCCTGTCGCCGTTCGTATCGGTGGTGTCCAGCCGTTCGACAATGGGCCTGCGCACTAAGCGCTGGAAGCTGTTCCTGATCCCGGAAGAGTATTCACCGCCGCAGGTGCTGGTGGATACCGACAAGTATCTGGAGCTGAACCGCAGTCGTTCGCTGGAAAATGGCTTTATGCATGCGGTGTTCAACCCGGCGTTTAACGCGCTGGTCACTGCAATGGCAACGGCACGTCACCGTAGCGGCCATATCCTGGAGATCGCCCGCGAGCGTCACGTCGAGCAGGCGCTGAACGAGACCCCGGATAAACTTAACCGCGACCGTCGTCTGGTGCTGTTAAGCGACCCGGTCACCATGGCGCGCTTGCACTATCGCGTATGGGCATCGCCTGAGAAGTACCGTTCCTGGGTAAGCTATTATCAGGATGTGGAACTCAATCCGCTGGCCCTGAAGGCAAAGTAAGCCGACATTAAGGAAAATACCGGCCTGAGCGCCGGTATTTTTTTTATGCAGATAATGACATGTGAGGTTTTGTGAGAATTCTTGTTGTGGCGCTAATGGCGTGCCTGCTCAGCGGATGCGGCAGCATCATCAGCCGGACGATCCCAGGCCAGGGGCACGGTAACCAGTACTACTCCGGCGTGAAATGGGATGTCCGTGATTCCGCATGGCGCTATGTGACCGTGCTCGATCTGCCGTTCTCGCTGGTGTTCGACACGCTGTTACTGCCCATTGATGCCCATCACGGTCCGTATGAGTAATTAACGCTCGTCCCACTCATCCGCAGCGGCCTGGCCTTCTTCGGTATCGAGTGGGGGTTCAAGCTGGAATTCGCCTTCATCCCACTCGTGCAGCGTATTCTCTTCCATCCATTCCTGGCGCAGCTCTATCTCGTCAAAATCGCCATCAAACACACTTTGCGCGCCTTCGCCTGATACCATCGGCAGACATTCGCCTTCCTCTTCTTCGGTGGCGAAGAATTCGGCCTGCCACATGATATCCCCGTCCTGGAGGGCGTATTTCTGGAAATTGAACTGCTGCACACTCGCGTCTTCTTCATCCAGACCAGGGTTGCTGGCCAGGAACTCTTCGCGAGCGGCATCAATGGCTTCATCGAGCGTAGCGTACATAGTCATAAGTTTCTCCCTGGGGTTTGACGAGGTATTCAGGGAAAGAATAGTTGAATATAGGGTTTTGCAAGTGTCCGAACAAAAAAATCAGTCATCGGTGTTAATCGTCGACGACGCGGTGAGCGAGACATCGGCAGTTGGCTGACGTGCCGGGCGCTGTAAACTGATCCACGAGTAAACGGCATTAAACAGGACCACCACCGCCGTCACGCAGAATACCGCGCGGAAACTGTAGTTTGCCGAGACTGCCGCGCCGAGTAACGGACCGGTAACGTTGCCGATATCACGGAATGACTGGTTGTAGCTGAATACGCGGCCCGCAATCTGGTGGGTTGCATTATAGACCAGCAGCGTTTGTACCGCCGGGAGCAGTGCACCATCGGCCGCGCCAAGTAAAAAGCGCAGCAACCCAAGCTGCCACGGTGTTTGCACAAAGGCCATCGGCACCAACAGCAATGCGGAAATCAGCAGGGCGGCAACCAGAATTTTCTCCGGGCCGATGCGATCGCCCAGACGGCCAAGACGCGGTGCGCTCATCAGCGCCGCTACGCCGGGGACAGAGGCAATCATACCGCTGATAAACGCGATATTGCCGACGTTGCCTGCCAGTTCACGTACGTAGAGCGTCAAAATCGGCGCAATAGAACCGGTGGCGACCTGAATTATCATGGTTGTGACAAACAGGCTTAGTACCAGGCGTGGGCTTTTCAGCGAGGCGATAACCTCTCTGGCGTGCAACATCTCTTTTTTGGCCACCGGTGTGAAATTCTCCCGGATGCAAAACAGCGTCAGTAAGAAGCAGATAAACAGTACCGAGGCGGTGATAAAAAAGACTGTCCTCAATCCGTACATATCCGCCAGCAGGCCACCGGCCAGCGGGCCGAGCAGGGCACCCGCCACGCCGCCAGTAGACAGCGTGCCCATGGCCCACCCGCTGCGGTTGCGCGGCATCTGTGTGGCGATAAGCGCATTGGCATTAGGGATAAAGCCGCCGAGCAAACCCAGCAGGGCGCGCAACACCAAAAATTGCCAGATATTTTGCGCAAACCCCATCAGGGTCATAACAATCGCCATCCCCAGTGCGGAGCGCAGGAGCATGATTTTGCGCCCTTTGCGGTCAGCAAGACCGCCCCAGAAGGGTGAGGCTATCGCGGAAAAAAGGAAGGTAATACTGAACACCAGGCCGGACCACATATTGAGCGCACTGTGCCCGGTTACACCGAGAAGCTCAACATAGAGGGGCAAAAAAGGCATGACCAGACTAAATGCCGCACCAGTTAAAAAACAGCCAATCCAGGCCACGGTCAGATTACGTTTCCAGTTTATTGGAGCAGGAGATGACATTACCGTTCACGTTAGCGCAGGGTGCGCGAATAATTAGCGATTGAAATTGATAAGCCTGCTAATTATGCGCCTGCGTGATGATAGCCGCAACGGAAAGCATGTGTAGAAATGAAACAAACGCAGCCGGTGGGCCTGGCTGCGTAGGGGATTAATAGCGGGAAGGGGTGCCTTCCGGGTGGGTTTTGAAGCGGCGATGCAACCACATATACTGCTCGGGCGCCAGCAGGATACAGCGTTCCACGACCTTGTTCATCCAGGCGGCGGTCTCTTCTGCCGTCTCCAGCGGGGGATGAGTTTCCCCTTCCAGCATGATCAGCTCATAGCCTTTACCGTCCGGCTTGCGACGCGGTACGAAAGGCACCAGGCAGGATTTTGACATTTTCGCCAGCATCCAGGTGCCGGTCGTGGTGGCGGTCTCTTCGACGGCAAAGAACGGTACAAAGACGCTGGAGCGCGGGCCATAGTCGTGGTCCGGCGCATACCAGACCACATCGCCACTTTTCAGCGCCCGCACCATGCCTTTCAGGTCTTTACGGTCAATCATGGTTTTATTTGAGCGCATGCGGCCCCACGTTTGCAGCCAGTCGAGTAGCGGGTTGTCATTGGGGCGATACACGCCAATGCCCGGTATATGCATACCGAAAACCCTGGCACCCAGTTCGAGCGTTAAGAAGTGCACGCCAATCAGCAAAATGCCTTTGCCTTCGGCGAAGTGCATTTTGGTATTGTCCATGCCTGTGACATCAACCCAGCGATTGATACGGCTATCTGACCAGAACCAGGCGATCCCGGTTTCCATCACCCCCATACCGACCGACTCAAAGTTCTTTTTTACCATCTCCTGGCGTTCTTGCTCCGGCATCTGCGGGAAGCAAAGTTCAAGATTGCGGTGTGCGATATCGACGCGGCGCTTCATCAGGCGCATTGCCAGCCAACCCATACTGCAACCCAGGCGGTATATGACCGGATAAGGCAACTGTACCACCAGCCACAACAGTCCAATTCCGCACCAGGTAAGCCAGTGGCGCGGATGCAGCAGTGCCAGGGAAAATTTAGGTAAATGCGTCATATCGTTCCTTTATTCAGCAAAAATCTCCTGCATTGTCGCATTTTTTATCGAGTCAATCATAATCGCCACTAATTGAATGCGTAATAACCAGGCTATTGTTATGGAAAAATCATTCTAATGAGGGAAATGTAGCGCAAATTGTGTGGATGTAAATTGCCACTAATTGCTTTATGATGCCGCCCGATTTTGTTGACTACCCCATTGCAGGATACGTACACCATGCCAGTGTTACACAACCGCATCTCGAATGATGAACTGAAAGCGCGCATGCTCGCGGAAACCGAGCCACGCAAAACGGTGTCATTCTATAAGTATTTCTCTATCGTTAACCCGCAGGCTACGCGCGACACACTCTATACTGACTTAAGTAAGTTGAATGTGTTTGGCCGCGTATATTTAGCCCATGAAGGGATTAACGCCCAAATCAGCGTGCCGGAAAGCCAGTTTGAAGCCCTGAAAGCGTATCTGTACAGCTTCGACCCGGCGTTAAACGGCCTGCGCATGAATATCGCCATCGACGATGACGGCAAGTCATTCTGGGTGCTGCGCATGAAAGTGCGCGATCGCATCGTTGCCGATGGGATTGAGGATGCCTCATTTAACGCCAGCGACGTGGGTGAATACCTGAAAGCCGCCGAAGTGAACGCGATGCTCGACGACCCGGATGCGGTCTTTATCGACATGCGTAACCACTATGAATATGAAGTGGGCCACTTTGATGGCGCGCTGGAAATTCCTGCCGACACCTTCCGTGAACAGTTGCCGAAAGCGGTCGAAATGATGCAGGAACATAAAGACAAAAAAATCGTGATGTACTGCACCGGCGGGATCCGCTGCGAAAAAGCCAGCGCCTGGATGAAGCACAATGGCTTTAACAAGGTCTGGCATATCGAAGGCGGGATCATTGAATACGCCCGCCGCGCCCGTGAGCAGGGGCTACCGGTACGCTTTATCGGTAAGAACTTTGTTTTCGATGAGCGTATGGGGGAGCGTATCTCAGAAGATGTGATTGCCCATTGCCACCAGTGCGGCGTGCCGTGCGACAGCCATACCAACTGCCTGAACGACGGTTGCCATTTGTTGTTCATTCAGTGCCCGTCGTGTGCCGAGAAATTCAAAGGCTGTTGCAGCGAAACCTGTCTGGAAGAGAGCCAACTGCCTGAAGAAGAGCAGCGTAAGCGGCGAGCCGGGCGGGAAAATGGCAACAAGATTTTCAACAAATCCCGTGGACGTCTGAACACGAAACTCGGTATCCCGGATCCCGAGTAATAGCCTGTTACGTGCGTTAAAATTCAGGGGCTGATAATGTTGTGTTATCCGCCCCTGATGTTTATTTCTTCTGTACACCTTCCACTGAGATGATCAGGTCGACATCCTGCGATGCCGGGCCGAGGTCAGTGGTGATATTGAAGTCTTTAAGCTTAATTTTCCCTTCCGCTTCAAAGCCCGCGCGTTTGCCACCCCAGGGATCGTCACCCTTACCAATCAGTTTGGCTTCCAGTTTTACTGGTTTGGTCACGCCGTTTAAGGTCAGGTTACCGGTGATATCCAGCTCATCGCCGTCTTTTTTCACTTCTGTGGAGGTGAAGGTCGCCTGCGGATGTTTTGCCACGTTGAGGAAATCACCGCTGCGCAGATGTTTGTCACGCTCCGCATGATTGGTATCGACGCTGTTGGTATTGATGGTGACATTGACTTTGTCGGCTGCAGGATTCGCCTCATCAAAGGTGAAAGAGCCGTCAAAATCTTTAAACGTGCCGTACAACCAGCTGTAACCGAGGTGCTGGATGCGGAAATTCACGAAGGCGTGTTGACCCTCTTTGTCGATTTTGTATTCCGCTGCCATCGCGGAACCGGCAGAGAACAGTAACGAGGCGAGGGTGAATCCCAGCAGGCTTTTCTTCATGTCATACTCCAGAGTCAGATGACGATTTACCCAGCATGCGCTTGAGGGTGTCGTCTTTATCGATGAAATGGTGTTTAAAGGCGGCGAGGCCGTGCAAGACCGAAAGGATGACGACCGTCCATGCCAGCCACAGGTGAATATCTCCGGCGAAGTCTGCCTGTGTTCCCGCATCGGCGAACGTGGCAGGGACCTCAAACAAGCCAAATACGCTGATGGGTTTCCCGTCAGCCGTGGAGATGAGGTAGCCGCTGAACAGAATGCCGAACAGCAGCAAATACAGCGCGATATGCGCCACGACCGCACTGATGCGGGTTAATCGCGAATAGCTTGTGAGTGGGCCTGGCGGTGGAGAAAGACGACGCCAGATAAGGCGAACCACCAGCGCCAGCATCAGGAGAATGCCGATGCTTTTATGCAATTCGGGCGCCTGGTGATACCAGCCGTCGTAGTAGCTCAGCGTGACCATCCATAAACCCAGCGCAAACATGCCGTATACCGCAATAGCGACCAGCCAGTGCAGGGCAACAGAAATAGCGCCATAGCGAAATGGAGAATTACGAAGTTGCATAATGTGAACCGATAAAGTGTAAAAGTTAATTTAAAATGGCGCCAGGAAAATAATATTGCAACTTAAAAATAACAATTAAGAATGTTATTTTTTCTATATCATAATTTTTGAACTAAATTTTATGAATATGTTCAGTTGATTCGAGGGGTTGTACGAATTATCGCGGCTCTATGGCTGATTTCGTGGGATTTGAGATGAGGTTGTTATTTCAAAAAATCTGTTATTATTTTATATTTATTTAAATGAATGTCAGTAAGTGTCAATATTCGTTATTCGGCCCAGACAATATAGATTAAATCGATAAAGGCGATAATGGACCACAGGATGATATACACCACTAAATGTTCACGCGCGAATTCAGATAATAAGTGCAACGCTCGGACATGATTGTGGAGAGTGTAGGAGGAAGGGTTAACTACCGATAAG
>NZ_CBFFRL010000161.1:0-11531 GCF_965644215.1 Phytobacter sp. V69 | reverse complement strand
GCGGGCATCGTGAAAAGTCTATGTCAAAGAAAGGGTTATGTTCTCATAATTGACGATTAAATCGCACCTTCCTTAGGTGGCAAAGCGGGGGATTAGCCCGCCGTTGCTGTTTACAGTACGACACCCGCAAAGGCCGCGGAAAGTAGACTGACCAGGGTTGCACCGTAGACCAGGCGCAGGCCGAAGCGGGAGACGACATTTCCCTGCTGCTCGTTAAGCCCTTTGATCGCACCCGCCACGATACCGATAGAGGCAAAGTTAGCGAACGACACCAGGAACACGGACAGAATACCCAGCCCGCGCGGCGTCATTTCAGCGGCAACTTTCTGTAATTCGATCATTGCTACAAACTCGTTAGCCACCAGTTTGGTTGCCATAATGCTGCCCGCATGCAGGGCATCTGACAGCGGAATGCCGACCAGCCACGCCAGCGGATAGAACACATAGCCGAGGATTTGCTGGAAGCTGATGCCAAACAGGGCGGAGAATAACGCATTGATCGCGCTTATCAGGGCGATAAAACCAATCAGCATCGCCAGAATAATCATCGCCACTTTGAAACCGGCCAGAATATACTCACCCAGCATCTCAAAGAAACTTTGCGATTCGTGGAGTTTTTCCAGCTTAATTTCCGGCTCGCCTTCCGGACGCGTCGGGTTAATGACCGACAGGATAATAAAGGTGCTGAACATATTCAGGATTAACGCCGCCACCACATATTTGGCATCCAGCATCGTCATATAGGCACCAACAATCGACAGCGATACCGTCGACATGGCCGTCGCTGCCATGGTGAACAGGCGACGAGAGGAGAGGTCGGCCAGAATCCCTTTGTAAGCAATGAAGTTTTCCGACTGGCCAAGGATCAGCGAACTGACCGCGTTAAACGACTCCAGCTTGCCCATGCCGTTGAGTTTCGACAGCAGAGTACCGATAAGACGAATGAAAATTGGCAGAATTCGCCAGTGCTGCAAAATACCAATCAGTGCGGAAATGAAGACGATAGGGCACAGCACGCCAAGGAAAATAAACGCCAGTCCTTTTTCACTCATCCCGCCAAAGACAAAGCCGGTACCTTCACCTGCGAATTTAAGCAGTGTTTCAAAAAAGCCAGAGACATATTTAATCAGCGTTAGTCCGCTTTGTGCGTGTAAAAAGAACCACGCCAGCGCCAGCTCAATAACCACCAGTTGCAGAATGAAACGCACGCGAATTTTGCGGCGATCGAAGCTGGTGAGCCATGCCAGAGCCAGAATGACGACCAGCGCCAGAAGGAAATGCAGGAAGTTGATCATATTGGAAATTGTGCAGGTAAATGGGGCGCTCATTTAGCCACAGCCCTTATACTCAGTAAACAAAAAGTTAATGATTTGTAAGCTAACTTTTTGCCATGCAACCGCCGATTCTGCATAACACCCGTTTCGATCATTCCTTGATTACGGTCTGGTTACATCCATTCATTATTCAGATCAATTTTCGCTTGAGTTTCCTTTTGTCGTAATGATAATCACTATCAATGAAATTTACTTTTCTTTTCAGCAATTGACCATTGATGACAGCAGAGGCGTTCGCATGTTTGTTCCATTTCTCATTATGTTACGTGAAGGCCTCGAAGCGGCGCTGATCGTCAGTTTGATTGCCAGCTACCTTAAGCGCACCCAACGCGGACGCTGGATTGGCGTGATGTGGATTGGCGTGTTTCTCGCCGCGGCGCTGTGCCTGGCGCTGGGCATCATCATTAACGAAACCACCGGCGAGTTTCCGCAGAAAGAGCAGGAGCTGTTTGAAGGTATCGTCGCGGTGATTGCCGTGGTGATCCTGACGTGGATGGTTTTCTGGATGCGTAAGGTGTCCCGCAACGTCAAAGTGCAGCTGGAGCAGGCGGTAGATAACGCACTTTCCAGCAGTAACAACCATGGCTGGGCGCTGATTATGATGGTCTTCTTCGCCGTGGCGCGTGAAGGGCTGGAGTCGGTTTTCTTCCTGCTGGCGGCGTTTCAGCAAGATGTGGGGATCTGGCCGCCGATTGGCGCGATGCTGGGGCTGGCCACCGCAGTAGTGCTGGGCTTCCTGCTCTACTGGGGCGGTATTCGCCTGAACCTCGGCGCGTTTTTCAAATGGACCAGCCTGTTTATTTTGCTGGTCGCAGCGGGCCTGGCGGCAGGGGCGATTCGCGCGTTCCATGAAGCCGGGCTGTGGAACTACTTCCAAGATGTAGCGTTTGACCTGAGTAATGTGCTGACGACGCACTCCCTGACGGGCACACTGCTGGAAGGTATTTTTGGTTATCAGGAAACGCCGAGCGTTAGCGAAGTGGGCGTCTGGTTACTGTATCTGATTCCTGCGCTGGTGCTGTATGCGATGCCACCGCGCTCGGGTACGCAGCCTTCCAGGGCTGCACACTAACATCTGTACCGGGTTAATTATAGTTACAACATACTTTAATAAGGGAAGGGTCATGGCTATTCATTTTCGTCGTAGTGCGTTACAGGCAGGGATCGCAACGCTGCTCTCCTGCGCGTTTGCTGCCCATGCAGCGGATGTTCCTCAGGTAAAAGTGACCGTCACGGACAAGCAGTGTGAGCCGATGAATCTGACGGTAAATGCAGGCAAAACGCAGTTCCTGATCGTCAACCAGAGCCAGAAGGCGCTGGAGTGGGAAATTCTCAAAGGCGTATTGGTGGTTGAAGAGCGCGAAAACATTGCGCCGGGCTTTAGCCAGAAACTGACCGCCAACCTGCAACCGGGTGAATATGACATGACCTGCGGCCTGCTGACCAACCCGAAAGGCAAGCTGATTGTGACAGGTAAAGCGACAGCGGACGCGGCAAAAAGCGAAGCATTGCTGAGCCTGGGCACCGCGATCACCGACTACAAAGCCTATGTGACGGCTGAAACAGCTGAGCTGGTAAAAGGCACCAAAGCCTTTACTGACGCGGTGAAAGCGGGCGATATCGAGAAAGCCAAAGCGCTGTATGCGCCGACGCGTCAGCACTATGAGCGTATCGAGCCAATTGCCGAGCTGTTCTCCGATCTTGATGGCAGCATTGATGCCCGTGAAGACGATTATGAGAAGAAAGCGGACGATCCGAAATTCACCGGTTTCCACCGTCTGGAAAAAGCGCTGTTTGGCGACAATTCTGTGAAAGGGATGGACACTTACGCTGAGCAGCTCAACACCGACGTGCAGGATCTGCAAAAACGCATTAGCGAGCTGGCCTTCCCTCCGTCAAAAGTGGTGGGCGGCGCGGCTGGTCTGATTGAAGAAGTTGCCGCGACCAAAATCAGCGGTGAAGAGGACCGTTATAGTCACACTGACCTGTGGGATTTCCAGGCTAACGTCGATGGCGCGCAGAAAATTGTGGACCTGCTGCGCCCTCAGTTGCAGAAAAACAACGCGGCACTGCTGGCTAAAGTGGATGCGAACTTCAAGAAAGTCGACACCATTCTGGCGAAGTACCGCACCAAAGACGGTTATGAAACCTATGACAAGCTGACGGACGCAGACCGTAACGCGCTGAAAGGACCGATTACGACACTGGCGGAAGATCTTGCTCAACTGCGCGGTGTGCTGGGTCTGGACTAAGCATCATGAATGAAAAAAAAGAAAATGACGCCGTCAGTGAGCCTTCACGACGTCGTCTGTTAAAAGGTATGGGCGCGCTGGGAGGCGCGCTTGCCCTTGCCGGAGGTTGTCCGGTGGCGCACGCGGCTAAACCGCAGAGTGCGCCAGGCACGCTTTCCCCGGATGCACGCATGGAAAAACAGCCGTTTTACGGTGTGCATCAGGCGGGGATTTTGACGCCGCAGCAGGCGTCGATGATGCTGGTCGCTTTTGATGTGCTGGCGACGGACAACGCGGATTTGCAGCGTCTGTTTCGCCTGTTAACGCAACGTATTGCTTTCCTGACCGAAGGGGGCCCGGCACCGGAAACCCCCAATCCGCGCCTTCCGCCGATGGATTCCGGCATTCTGGGGCCGTTTATCGCACCGGATAATCTCACCATCACCGTGTCGTTAGGCGATTCTCTGTTCGACGACCGTTTTGGCCTGAGTGCACAGAAGCCGAAAAAACTGCAGAAGATGGAGCGCTTTCCCAATGACGCGCTGGTCTCTTCCCTGAGTCACGGCGATCTGCTGGTGCAAATCTGCGCCAATACTCAGGACACGGTGATTCATGCGCTGCGCGATCTTATCAAGCACACGCCGGATTTGCTGAGCGTGCGCTGGAAGCGGGAAGGGTTTATTTCCGACCACGCCGCGCGCAGTAAAGGAAAAGAGACGCCGGTTAATCTGCTGGGCTTTAAAGACGGCACGGCGAATCCGGACAGCAGTGATAACGCGCTGATGGACAATGTGGTGTGGGTGACGGGCGATCAGGCGGAGCCTGCATGGGCCGTTGGCGGCAGCTATCAGGCCGTGCGCATCATTCAGTTCCACGTTGAGTTTTGGGATCGTACGCCGCTCAAGGAGCAGCAGACCATCTTTGGTCGCGATAAGCAGTCTGGCGCGCCACTGGGGATGCACAATGAGCACGATGTGCCGGACTATGCCAGCGACCCGGGCGGTGATGTGATTGCCCTGGACAGCCATATTCGCCTGGCCAACCCGCGCACGCCTGCAACGCAGTCCAGCCTGATGATGCGCCGTGGCTATAGCTATTCGCTGGGCGTCACCAACTCCGGGCAACTCGATATGGGGCTGCTGTTTGTCTGCTATCAACACGATCTGGAGCAAGGTTTTCTGACGGTGCAAAAGCGTCTTAATGGCGAAGCGCTGGAGGAGTATATTAAGCCTATCGGAGGTGGCTACTTCTTTGTGCTGCCTGGCGTTAAAGACCAAAGTCATTATCTGGCGCAAGCGCTGCTCGAAGCCTGAAAAAGAATCCTGCCTGAAGCCGGGCAGGATAATCTCTTATCTGTAGCATCCATTCACACTTTTTCTGCCATCAAACTATCAATTTTTCGTATGAGAAAGTATCTGTTATTTTTCTGTAATATTGTTGATAGACACTCTTTTCCATGGCGCAGGGTAAACGCTCGTTAGACTTTCGTAAAAATAATGTTGCGTTTATGCTAATTTTTAATGTAATTATTACATAGAAGCCCTGCGGTGATGTCGTCACCTGGAGATCGCGGATGGTAAAGTCCTGTACTGGACGTAACACCAAAAATCAGCGCAACACCCGACTCGGGGATGCATACTCCGGCAGTAAACGCTTCACCTCTGAATTCCTCTCCTTCATTCCTGTTTCCGATTCAACCGACATGGCAGGCGCTAATGCCAGCTGCTTTGTTATGTCAATTTCAAAGGCAAGACATGGCTTACAAGGAAGCCAAACCTCAGACGTTCGTGCGCATAATCGTGCCGATTTTGGTGCGTGTGATGTAAACCAACAACTCAAGGTGCTATCCATGGGAAGACAGAAAGCAGTGATCAAAGCTCGTCGTGAAGCTAAACGTGTGCTGAGACGCGATTCGCGCAGTCACAAACAGCGTGAAGAAGAGTCGGTCACCTCGCTTGTGCAGATGAGTGGCGTTGAAGCAATTGGCATGGCAAGGGATAGCCGGGATAACTCACCGATTGTTGCGCGTAATGAAGCTCAGGCGCAGTACCTGAATGCTATCGAGAGTAAACAACTGATATTCGCGACCGGGGAAGCCGGCTGCGGTAAAACATGGATCAGCGCGGCGAAAGCGGCGGAAGCCCTGATTCATAAGGATGTGGACAGGATTATTGTGACCCGACCGGTTCTGCAGGCCGACGAAGATCTCGGCTTCTTACCTGGTGATATCTCGGAGAAGTTCGCGCCGTATTTCCGGCCCGTCTACGATGTGCTGGTGAAGCGTCTGGGAGCGTCCTTCATGCAATACTGCCTGCGACCAGAGATTGGTAAGGTAGAGATCGCGCCGTTCGCCTATATGCGCGGACGTACCTTTGAAAATGCGGTTGTCATTCTTGACGAGGCTCAGAACGTGACCGCTGCGCAAATGAAAATGTTTTTAACGCGCCTCGGGGAAAACGTGACGGTTATCGTTAACGGCGATATTACTCAGTGTGACTTGCCTCGTGGGGTACAGTCCGGCCTGAGCGATGCGCTGTCGCGTTTTGAGGAAGATGACATGGTAGCGTTGGTGCGTTTCACCACAGACGATTGCGTCCGCTCCGCGCTCTGCCAGAGAACGCTGAAAGCGTACTACTAACCTTTCAGCGTGCGATAAGGCCCGGGAAACCGGGCTTTATTTTTTTGTGGAGATGGATCCCGGGTGCGCTGGCGTTTGCACTTTCGGGGGGGATTGACTCGCTTCGCTCGCTGTTACTCGGCCCATCCCTGGGCCTCGCCCCTTCGGGGCCAACGCAAGCGTTGTTCAAAATTGCTCCCGGCAATTTTGTGCGGGCAGCTTCCTCGCAGGCCCGTCATCTGTCCAACTGGCTGGCGCCAGTTGTCGAACCCCGGTCGGGGATTCTCATCCCCTCAGGTTCGGGAGGATATAAAAGAAAAAAGCCCGTACTTTCGTACAGGCTCTTATCTGAAATGATGGCGGTGAGGGGGGGATTCGAACCCCCGATACGTTGCCGTATACACACTTTCCAGGCGTGCTCCTTCAGCCACTCGGACACCTCACCACATTTTTTGCTGTCACCCCACCGGGGGGCAACGGGGCGCTACTATAGGGAGTTGTGCTAAAACGGTCAAGCATATTTTCGGTATTGATGATTGTTCGCTTAAGGTGTGAGCAACGGCAGGAAAAGGTGGGCTGGCAATGCGCAGATTTCCCTTGTGGCATCATGGTTGACTGCCCAATTTCCCCCGGATGCGCTGACGCTTATCCGGGCTACGCGATAACGGTCTGCACCGAACCGATCCCCTCGCCCCTTTGGGGAGAGGGTAGGGTGAGGGGAAATCGCGGCGCATCGCTGGCGTTTGCACTTTCGAGGGGGGATTGACTCGCTTCGCTCGCTGTTACTCGGCCCATCCCTGGGCCCCGCCCCTTCGGGGCCAACGCAAGCGTTGTTCAAAATTGCTCCCGGCAATTTTGTGCGGGCAGCTTCTTCGTAGGCCGTCATCTGTCCAACTGGCTGGCGCCAGTTGTCGAACCCCGGTCGTGGATTCTCATCCCCCCAGGTTCGGGAGGATATAAAAGAAAAAAGCCCGTACTTTCGTACAGGCTCTTATCTGAAATGATGGCGGTGAGGGGGGGATTCGAACCCCCGATACGTTGCCGTATACACACTTTCCAGGCGTGCTCCTTCAGCCACTCGGACACCTCACCATATTGTCTTCCCGATGTTGTCGGGACGGGCGCTAATGTAGAAAAAACCGGGAGTTCCGTCAATCTTCTTTTTCAATAAATTAGCGCGTTTAGACAAACTTCAAGCAACCTGCTTCTTAAACGTTCTGAAATTGGCCTTTTTCTCGGCAATGCAGTTTTCTGAATACTTTCAGAGATATTTGCTATGGTGTTGTGTGAACAAAATTATCTTATAAAACGACAGGTAACCCCGATATTTACCGGGAAATAACATCGTCTATCTGGAGCAGAAATGGAGATTATCTTTTATCACCCGACCTTTGATCCTGCCTACTGGCTGCCGGCATTGCGCGACGCAATACCGGGGGCGAACGTACGCGAGTGGCGCGAGGGTGATGATGGCCCGGCCGATTATGCGCTGGTTTGGCATCCGCCTGTCGAGATGCTACGGGGGCGTGAGCTAAAAGGGGTCTTCGCGCTGGGGGCCGGGGTCGACTCCATCCTGAGCAAACTCAATGCGCATCCGGAAATGCTGGCACAGCATATCCCGCTGTTTCGTCTCGAAGATACCGGCATGGGACTACAAATGCAGGAATATGCGGTCAGCCAGGTGCTGCACTGGTTCCGCCGTTTTGACGACTACCAGGCGCTGAAACAGCAGGCGAAATGGCTGGAGCTGGAGGAGTATCGCCGTGAAGATTTCACCATCGGTATTCTCGGTGCGGGCGTACTTGGGGCCAAAGTGGCCGCCAGCCTGCACGCATGGGGTTTTCCACTGCGCTGCTGGAGCCGCTCGCACAAAGATCTGCCAGGCGTGACCAGTTTTGCCGGAACCGACGAGCTGGGAACATTTTTGCGCGGAACACGGGTATTGATAAATCTGCTGCCCAATACCCCGGAAACGGTGGGGCTCATTAACCAGGCGGTGATAAATCAGCTGGCGGATAACAGCTATATTATGAATCTCGCACGCGGTGTGCATGTTGTCGAAGACGATCTCCTGCAGGCGCTCAATAGCGGCAAGCTGAAAGGGGCGATGCTGGATGTGTTCAGTCGCGAGCCACTGCCTGCCGACCATCCGCTGTGGGCGCATCCCCGGGTTGCCATGACCCCGCATATTGCTGCCACCACCCGGGCCGATGAAGCCGTTGCCTTTATTGCTGGCACGATTGGGAAACTGGAGCGGGGTGAAACGGCGCAGGGGCGGGTCGACCGGATACGCGGCTATTAATGAAGCTTCCGTGTCAGACCGGGTTTTTCGTTAAAAATGGCGGCGATAACTGCTATCCTTGCAGAAACAACTACAGGAGAGTTTCATGTATCCCGTTGACCTGCATATGCATACCGTCGCCAGCACCCACGCTTACAGTACCCTGCAAGACTACATTACCGAAGCAAAGCGAAAAGGGATTAAGCTTTTTGCCATCACCGATCATGGCCCGGACATGGAGGATGCGCCGCACTACTGGCACTTCGTCAACATGCGTATCTGGCCACGGGTCGTGGACGATGTGGGCATTCTGCGCGGCATTGAAGCCAACATCAAAAATATTGAAGGTGAGATTGATTGCAGCGGCCCAATGCTGACCTCACTGGATCTGATTATTGCGGGCTTTCACGAACCGGTGTTTGCTCCGCATGATAAAGACACCAACACTCAGGCGATGATTGCGACGATGGCCAACGGCGTTGCGCACATCATCAGCCATCCGGGTAACCCTAAATACCCGGTCGACATTCCGGCAATTGCCGCCGCCGCGAAATACAATGTGGCACTGGAAATCAACAACTCCTCTTTCCTTCATTCACGTAAAGGCAGCGAAGCAAATTGCCGTGCCGTTGCCGCCGCCGTTCGCGATGCGGGAGGGTGGGTCGCGTTGGGGTCCGATTCGCATACCGCCTTTACGCTGGGCGAATTTGCCGAGTGCCGCAAAATCCTGGATGAGGTCGACTTCCCGGAAGATCGCATTCTGAATGTCACACCGCGCCGTATGCTGAGTTTCCTCGAAGCGCGCGGAATGGCCCCGATTACTGAATTTGCCGACTTTTAATTAGCCACTGGAATCATTGCATGAACGAATTTTCCATCCTTTGCCGCGTACTGGGTTCACTGTTTTACCGTCAGCCGCAGGATCCCTTACTCGTGCCGCTCTACACCCTCATCCGTGAAGGTAAGCTGGCGCAAAACTGGCCGCTGGAGCAGGATGAAATGCTGGAACGCCTTCAAAAGAACTGTGATGCACAGGCACTGGCCGCTGATTTCAATGCGCTGTTTGTCGGCAATGAAAGCCGCGTTTCCCCTTATCGCAGCGCCTGGGTCGATGGGGCAACCGAGGCCGAAGTGCGGGCGTTTCTCTCTTCTCGCGGCATGCCACTGACAGATGCCCCGGCGGACCATTTTGGCACCTTGCTGCTGGCGGCATCCTGGCTGGAAGACCAGTCGGCGCAAGATGAGAGTGAAGCGCTGGAAACCCTGTTTGCAGAATATCTGTTGCCGTGGTGTGGCACGTTCCTCGGAAAAGTGGAAGCCCATGCTACAACACCGTTCTGGCGGACTATGGCGGCGCTGACGCGTGATGCACTCTCCGCCATGTGGGATGAGTTGCAGGAAGCCGAAGAGGAATAAGTGTGATTTGAGTCACATTTAAAATGCAACAACAAATCTGTTATTGCAATTATTGAGCATCAAATCACATAAATCAGACGCGTATCTGTTAAGATGCGCGCCATGAACATACTTCTCTCCATCGCATTAACAACAGGCATTCTCTCCGGTCTCTGGGGTTGGGTTGCCGTCTCTCTCGGTCTGATCGGCTGGGCCGGATTTCTGGGCTGTACCGCCTACTTTGCCTGTCCGCAAGGTGGCGCTAAAGGCCTGTTGATTTCTGCCTGCACGTTAATGAGCGGGGTAGCCTGGGCGCAGGTGATTATTCACGGTAGCGCGCTGGCTCCGCATCTCGAAATTGTTGGGTATGTCATGACCGGGTTGGTGGCGTTTCTGATGTGCGCCCAGGCGAAAAATCTGCTGCTCTCTTTCGTTCCGGGTACCTTTATCGGTGCGTGTGCTACCTTCGCGGGGCAGGGCGACTGGCGTATGATTGTGCCTTCGCTGTTGGTCGGGTTGCTGTTCGGCTATGCCATGAAAAACAGTGGTCTGTGGCTTGCGGCGCGTA
This sequence comes from Phytobacter sp. V69, assembly GCF_965644215.1. Classification (NCBI taxonomy): domain Bacteria; kingdom Pseudomonadati; phylum Pseudomonadota; class Gammaproteobacteria; order Enterobacterales; family Enterobacteriaceae; genus Phytobacter; species Phytobacter sp. V69. The sequence goes on along the minus strand of NZ_CBFFRL010000161.1, from coordinate 1,105 downwards.
ACGCCGGTGAGATGACGAAAGAACAAAAAAAAGCGTGACGGGTTAATCCGCCACGCTTTTTTCTGTCTTTGCCATCAGGATTCCGGAGGCATCGACGCCATTTCGCGATACTTGACCAGCACTTCGTTTTTTCCCTCTGCCTTGTTCTGCAGATCCCACAGCCCACGATCGATTCCGTCATTAATCAGCAGAATCACCCCTGTCTCTATGGCCGACATCAGGCAAAGCATGACCGGTTCATTGGCGGTGAAGCCCACTTCGCCTTCCAGCAGACGCTGATAATCAATAAAGCGGAATACCCCAGCCTGGACTTCATAAGACAAAATCGTTTTGCTGGTATTCACCGATGAGAGCACTTCGCCGGTACTGACGTTGACGACGCGCAGGTTCACGGCGATTTGGTCGAGCTGATATTGCGTATCAGCACCAATGCCGAAATAACGCGCACCTATGCCTCCCGATTTAACATTGCTTTCATAACCGATAATGGAGCCTTCAATCATGACGTTTGCCGCGGTCAATGACTGGAGAGGGAAGCGGTTATTGATAGCAACCGTGCCGTTTTCCTGTGCCGCACGAATGATTTTGCGTTCATTCAATAGATTCTGCAGTCCCTGGCGTTCCAGCGGAACAAACCAGCGCGAATCTTTCAGCGCCGTTACCAGCATGGAGGTGGCGCTCTGCGGAACGGCGGTTGAGAAGTTACTGGCCGGGTAGGGTTTAAACTGCCCGGTTTCATCCTGAATATTGTACACTGACACATATATTTTAACGGAAGGCAGTGGCAGGTGCGTTAAATCACTATAGCTTTGTGCCCGGGGTAATAACGTAGGTTTGGCGGCCTGTTTTGGCGGCGCGGTTAAGCATCCGCTTAATAAGCACACGGCCAGAAGTATTAATAAGCGCTGCATGATTAATGTCCTGTAATGGCGATACTTTAAAAATCGGTTGAACCGCTTTGTAAACCAGAAACCTGAATAGTCGATACTTTCCCTGTCTTTCTGTCAGTGACATTTAGGGAAGGTGCGAGGCGGATTCAACTCCGAAGTGCAACGCTAAGCCGCCAATCTTAGCTCTGCAAACACCACAGACGGTTGCCTGAATC
>NZ_CBFFRL010000160.1:0-11692 GCF_965644215.1 Phytobacter sp. V69 | reverse complement strand
TTTATTATCGAGTTCGGTGACCGCCTGGACGGTCACTTCTGAGAAAAGGCATTTACACAGAATCGTGTACAGGGTCGGCACGTTATGCGCCGCATCCGGGGATTCAGGTTAATCGTCGGTCTGTAGCCACCATACCGCTTCGAACGGGCGCAGGGTCATATCACCCGGTGCCGGGGAGATCTCGGCGTAATTGCTCATGATGGCCTGCCACTGCCCCGACATCTCTTTGGGCTGCCACTGCTGGCATTCACGGCTCAGGTTGGCTGCCACAACCAGCGTCTGCCCCAGCCACTGACGGCGATAACACCACAACCAGGGGTGCGCGGGCAGCAGATCTTCATAATCCCCCCAGGTCAGAATCGGCTGCTCTTTACGCAGCGCGATCAGGCGCAGGTAGGTATAAAACACCGAATCCGGATCGTTCATCGCCGCCTGGGCATTGATCTCGTCGCGGTTATCGCACAGACCAATCCACGGCTCGCCCTGGGTGAACCCGGCGTGTTGCTCGCTGGTCCACTGCATCGGCGTGCGGCTGTTATCGCGGGACTTACTGGCCAGAATCGCCAGCAGCTCGTCGGCATCGCGCCCGCTGGCCCGCAACTCGGCGAACATATTGTGGCTTTCCACGTCCCGATATTCGCTAATGTCGGCAAAATGCGGATTGGTCATGCCAATCTCTTCGCCCTGGTAGATATACGGCGTACCTTGCATCCCATGCAGCACCATCGCCAGCATCCTGGCGGACGGCACGCGCAGTTCGCCCTCATCACCAAAGCGCGACACAATGCGCGGCTGGTCGTGGTTACACCAGAACAGCGCATTCCACGCCACCTTGTGCATGCCCTGCTGCCAGTAATTAAACAGCGCCTTGAGCGCCACATAATCCGGCTCGGCCTGCGTCCATTTCTCGCCGCCGGGGTAGTCCACTTTCAGGTGATGAAAATTGAAAGTCATCGACAACTCGCGCCCGTCCTGCGCGGCATATTGCTGGCAATGCTCCAGCGAGGTCGACGACATCTCGCCCACCGTCATCAGGTTACGCGGCTGGAAAACCTCCCGGCTCATCTCCTGCAAGAATTCGTGCGCGCGGGGACCATCGGTATAAAAACGACGGCCGTCGCCTTCATGATCGTCCGGGAAGTTCTGATCTTTGGAGATCAGATTGACCACATCCAGACGCAACCCGTCCACGCCACGATCGGCCCAGAATTCACAGACCTTTTTCAGCTCGCTGCGTACAGCCGGATTTTCCCAGTTCAGATCCGCCTGTTCTGGCGCGAAAAGATGCAGATAGTACTGCTCGCTTGCCGCATGCCAGCCCCAGGTGTTGCCGCCAAATTTTGAGCGCCAGTTGTTAGGCAGGCCATCCGCTTTACCGTCGCGCCAGATATAAAAGTTGCGGTACGGGCTGGCAGGATCCTGCGATTCACGAAACCAGGCGTGCTGCGTGGAGGTGTGGTTGAGCACCATATCCAGCACGATACGAATGCCGCGCGCCTTCGCCTGAGCGACCAGCTCATCAAAGTCTTCCAGCGTGCCGTAAAGCGGGTCGATGGCGGTGTAACTGGCGACATCGTAGCCGTTATCCACCTGTGGTGAGACGTAGAACGGCGTCAGCCAGATGGCATCCACGCCCAGGGTTTTCAGGTAATCGAGGCGCATAATCACGCCGCGTAAATCGCCCGTGCCGCTGCCGGTCGTGTCCTGGAAGCTCTTCGGGTAGATCTGGTAGATGACACCGTTTTGCCACCAGTGAGGAAGGGTATTCATAACGTATTCCTGGTAAAAGCGAAGGGCGCAAACGCGCCCTAAAAGTTACACAATCTGCAGCGTGCCCTGACGGAACTTACGCTGGTAAACCACCGAGGTCAGCGCCATCGGCACAATAATCGCCACTGCCATCGCCAGGGCGAACACCTGCCACCAGGTCGGCTGAATAGAGAGGATGCCCGGCAGGCCGCCAACGCCAATACCGTTTGCCAGCACACCGTTCAGGCCACACAGCAGGGCGGCGAGGCCGGAGCCAATCATCGCGCAGAGCATCGGGAAGCGGTATTTCAGGTTGATGCCGTACATCGCCGGTTCGGTTACGCCAAGGTAGGCCGAAATCGCTGCCGGTACGGAGATCTCACGTTCATTGTGTTTACGGCTGGAGATGATGATCCCGGTGACCGCAGACGCCTGAGCAATGTTCGACAGGGCAATCAGTGGCCACACCGGGGTGCCGCCCATGCTCTGAATCATCTGCATGTCGATGGCGAGCGTGGTCTGATGCACACCGGTAATCACCAGCGGCGCGTAGAGGAAACCAAACAGCGCCGCGCCAATCGGAGCAAAGCTGCCGGTCATCAGGTGGCGTACCGCGAAGGCCACGCCGTCGCCCACCATACGACCGAACGGGCCAATAAAGGCATGCGCGAGGAACACGGCCAGCAGCAGGGAACACACCGGCACGACCACCAGATAGAGGTAGTCCGGCACCAGACGTTTGAGGCGGGTTTCAATCACGCCCAGCGCCAGGCCTGCCAGCAGGGCCGGAATAACCTGTGCCTGATAGCCCACTTTCTCAATGGCGAACAGGCCGAAATTCCACACGTCCGGGATTTTGCTACCCAGCTCATAGGCGTTCATTAATTGCGGGGAGACGAGGGTCACGCCGAGCACGATACCGAGGATCGGCGTACCGCCCATTTTGCGCACCGCCGACCAGCAAATCCCCACCGGCAGGTAGAAGAAGATCGCTTCGCCAATCAGCCACAGGAAGTCGTAAACGGTTTTCAGACCGGGATACATCTGCGCCAGCGTCTGGCCGTTGCTCATCGGCAGATCGCCAATAACGTTACGGAAGCCGAGGATCAAACCGCCGCTGATCAGCGCCGGGAGCAGCGGGAAGAAGATCTCGGCAAAGTGCGAGATCAACTGCTCGTGCCATTTCATGTTCTGGCGTGCCGCCCGTTTGGCCTGTTCTTTATCGGCAGAGGCCTGGCCGATGGTGCTGATAAGTGCCTGATACCAGTCGCCCACGTCGGTGCCGATCACCACCTGGAATTGCCCGGCGTTGGTAAAGCAGCCTTTGACCATCGGCAGCGTGTCGATGGTTTTCGGGTCGGCTTTGGCCGGTGCGTTCAGGACAAAACGCAAACGGGTGATGCAATGGCTCACCGTGGCGATGTTTTCGCGTCCGCCGACCAGCTCAATAAGTCTGGCGATATCCTCTTGTCTGACTTTGCTCATCGTGATGCCCCACTGAGAGAAAATAATGACTGCTGATGAATGTGCGCAAGCATATCCATTGGGCGAATAACTGAAAATGGGAACGTTCCCGAAACCAAGCGAAGATCACAATAAACCGTGCGGGAAGGGGACTCAGGCGAGCTGGGCGGGGATCACAATTTGGCGTGGATCGGTACGGCCATTGACCTGATCAATCAACTGCGCCGCGGCCTGGCGGCCTGCTTCGGCATAGCCGGGATCAACAGTGACGATCTCCGGATGGAGAAATTTCATCAGCGGCGTGTTACCCACGCTCGCCAGTTGCAGGTTTTCAATGCGCTGCTCTTGCAGGTATTTACTCGCCCCCAGCGCGAGGGTGTCCGTTGCGCAGAGCAGGGCGGTGGTGTCCGGCATCAGCACGCTGGCCACATTGTCGTAGCCGTGCTTCATGGCAAGGCCTGGCAAAATGAAGTGCGGGGTGAGCTGGTGGCGCGCGCAAAACGTCATATAGGCGTCGTGACGACGCTTGCCGGTGGTGACGTCACTGTGCGGCACGCCAATAAAACTGATGTGGCGATGGCCCCGATCGTAGAGGTTTTGCATCAGCAGATTGATGGCCCCTTCGTCGTCATAGCAGACGGAGGCGAACCCTTTAGCATCACGCGCCAGCAGCACCAGAGAGGCGCGCCACGATGACAGTAGTTCTTCGGTGACGCCGGTAAAGCCAAACAACACCACGCCGTCAATATTGCGGCGACTCAGCATGTGCAGATGCTCTTCCACCATCTCCGGCGAGAACTGACTTTCCATCATAATCGGATCGTAGCCCTGCTCATAAAAAGCCGGGAGCATGGTCTGGACGGCGAGGTTTTCCGACAGAGAATCGAGGCGCGAGACGATGATGGCCACCACTTTGTCGCTCTGCCCACGCATGGCGCGCGCGGAGCGGGACGGGGAAAAACCGTGCTGATTGACCACCGCTTCGACGCGCTCGCGGGTGCGTTCACTCACGCCGCTTTCATTATTCAGCACACGGGAAACCGTGGATTTCCCAACGCCACTTAAACGCGCAATGTCTTTGATCGTCAGCCGGTTTTGCATGCGTCCTGTCCTGTTCCTTATCAAGGCGGATTGCAGAATAAAGAAAGTTTGACGAGGACTCAACCAAACGGCAATGGGTAAAGTCTGGTTTACGTTCGGTTTAATTCAGCAGAGTTATAATAGCGCCGCTAAAGACTGTCATTTTTTACCCTTACCGGAGGTTATATGGACCCTGATCCCGCACCTCTCCCTCGACGGAGACCCTCTTTCCGGTAAGCCTGCCTTTGCTGCCTTATCGGAAACGTAAGGCAGCGACGCAAAACGTCCCTGCATAACTGAAAACGCCTGCTGGCGCGGATGTTTCGTGCCCGCAGTAATACACAAAATCATTCGCGATGTGTCGAGGCGGCGAGACTGGGCATCGCCGGGAGCTTACTGAGGTAAGTGGCCGGTGTGAACAGGGGAAGCCAACGGAGAGACAGCGCGAAGGATGATGTGTAGTGGCACCCGCGTGATGCGGGGGCAAGGATGACTACTATGTTCAAAAATATCACTCGACTCCTGGCCCGGCTTAACCGCCACTTACCTCGCCGTCTTGTGCAGCGCGATCCGCTGCCTGGCAGTGCGAATATTCAACACGTCGAGGTTCCGGCCTCGCTCAGCGACCGCTGCCTGAAACTGTCGACGATGGAACTCGCCGACCTGTGGCTGCAGCTCAACAGCCACCCGGAAGGGCTGAATGAAAAAGAGGTGCAGGACGCACGGGAAAAATGCGGGGTTAACCAAATTCCCGGACAGCGTCCGGTGCCCTGGTGGGGGCATGTGTGGTCCTGCTATCGCAACCCGTTTAACCTGCTGCTGACCTGCCTGGGCATTTTCTCCTATGCGTCGGAAGACCTGTTCGCCGCCGGGGTGATTGCGCTGATGGTTGCCATCTCCACCTTCCTGAACTTTATTCAGGAAGCGCGCTCCACCAAAGCGGCGGATGCGCTGAAAGCTATGGTGAGCAACACCGCGACGGTGCTGCGGGTAGCGAATGAGCAGGGTGAAACCACATGGATGGAGATCCCGCTCGACCTGCTGGTTCCGGGCGATATCGTCAAGCTGGCGGCAGGCGACATGATCCCGGCGGATCTGCGCGTGGTGCAGGCACGTGACCTGTTTGTGGCGCAGGCGTCGCTGACCGGTGAATCCCTGCCAGTAGAGAAAGTGGCGAAAACCCGCACCGCGGATCAGACCAATCCGCTGGAAAGCGACACCCTGTGCTTTATGGGCACTAACGTGGTCAGCGGCACGGCACAGGCGATGGTTATCGCCACGGGTGGCAACACTTGGTTTGGGCAACTGGCCGGGCGCGTGAGCGAACAAGAGAGCGAGCCGAATGCGTTCCAGAAAGGCATTGGCCGCGTCAGCATGCTGCTTATCCGCTTTATGCTGGTGATGACGCCGGTGGTACTGCTGATTAACGGCTTTACCAAAGGCGACTGGTGGGAAGCGGCGCTGTTTTCGCTGTCGGTTGCTGTCGGGTTGACCCCGGAAATGCTGCCGATGATTGTCACCTCTACGCTGGCGCGCGGGGCGGTGAAGCTGTCGAAACAGAAAGTTATCGTTAAACATCTGGATGCGATTCAAAACTTTGGCGCTATGGACATCCTGTGTACCGACAAAACCGGTACGTTAACGCAGGATAAAATCGTGCTGGAAAACCACACGGATATCGCCGGTAAAGTCAGCGAACTGGTGCTGCACTGCGCCTGGCTGAACAGCCACTACCAGACCGGGCTGAAAAACCTGCTCGATACGGCGGTGCTGGAAGGGGTAGATGCAGAAGCGGCACGTACGCTCTCTACCCACTGGCAGAAAATTGACGAGATCCCGTTTGATTTCGAACGTCACCGCATGTCGGTGGTGGTCGCCGAAAACGCGGATGCCCATCAGCTGATTTGCAAAGGCGCGCTGCAGGAGATCCTCAACGTGTGCAGCCAGGTGCGTTACAACGGCGATATCGTTCCGCTGGATGAAACCATGCTGCGCCGTATTCAGCGCGTGACTGAAACTCAGAACCGTCAGGGGCTGCGCGTGGTGGCGGTGGCAACCAAATACCTGCCGGCACGCAGCGGTGATTACCATCGCGTGGACGAATCCGACCTGATCCTGGAAGGCTACATTGCGTTCCTCGATCCGCCGAAAGAGACCACCGCTCCGGCGCTGAAAGCGCTGAAAGCCAGCGGCGTGACGGTAAAAATTCTGACCGGCGACAGCGAACTGGTGGCGGCGAAAGTGTGCCAGGAAGTAGGACTGGACGTGGGTGAGGTGGTGACGGGCAACCAGATTGAACATCTGGGTGATGACGAGCTGGCGGCGCTGGCAAAACGCACCCTGTTGTTTGCGCGCCTGACGCCAATGCATAAAGAGCGCATTGTGACGCTGCTGCGTCGTGAAGGGCACGTGGTGGGCTTTATGGGCGACGGTATTAACGACGCCCCGGCGCTGCGTGCGGCGGATATTGGTATTTCCGTTGACGGCGCGGTGGATATTGCCCGTGAAGCGGCCGATATCATTCTGCTGGAAAAAAGCCTGATGGTGCTGGAAGAGGGGGTTATCGAAGGGCGTAAAACCTTCGCCAACATGCTGAAATACATCAAAATGACGGCCAGTTCTAACTTTGGTAACGTGTTCAGCGTGCTGGTGGCAAGCGCCTTCCTGCCGTTCCTGCCCATGCTGCCACTGCACTTGCTGATTCAGAACCTGCTTTACGATGTATCCCAGGTGGCGATTCCGTTCGATAACGTCGATGACGAGCAGATTCGCAAACCGCAGCGCTGGAACCCGGCAGACCTCGGGCGCTTTATGATCTTCTTCGGCCCGATCAGCTCCATTTTCGATATTCTGACTTTCTGCGTGATGTGGTGGGTGTTTAAGGCGAATGTGCCGGAAGCCCAGACCCTGTTCCAGTCAGGCTGGTTTGTGGAAGGGCTGCTGTCACAGACGCTGATCGTGCATATGATCCGTACTCGCCGCGTGCCGTTTATTCAAAGCCGCGCCGCCTGGCCGCTGATCATGATGACCGCGATGGTGATTCTGGTGGGTATCGCGCTGCCGTTCTCGCCGCTGGCAAGCTATCTGCAACTGCAGTCGCTACCGCTGTCATACTTCCCGTGGCTGATTGCGATCCTCGCCGGATACATGACACTGACGCAGATGGTGAAGGGTTTTTACAGCCGCCGGTATGGCTGGCAGTAACGCCCTTGTGATAATCGGCCTGAGCGGTTCCATTCAGGTCGATTATCTAAAGATCAGGTGCACGAACAGATACCCCAGTGAGCAGAGGAAAATAATCACCATGGACCAACTTAGCTGATAAAACACGTTATCCGTTCCAAAGCCTGAACGTGAGAGTGAGATATTCCCTTCCTTAATATGTTTGGCTGACAGCGCACGGTAGCGGCGGATGTAGCTTACGCAATAAATCAAAAAGACGGGGATAATCCAGGCGCTGATAGACGAAGGGAAAGCCGTACCGAGAAGCAGAGCGACGGTAAAGAAACCCAGAAATACGTACGATGCTGTTGTTTCTAATTTTTTTAACTCACTGCGTATACGTTGGGCGTGCAACTCTTGCCAGCGTCGAAGCGTGCTCGGGCTGAATTCAAATCTCTCGCACAATTCCTTGTTGGGAACCCCGTTTTTGGATTGCTGTAGGAAATCAGCAATTTGCTCCTCAGTGAAACGTAATCTTGCCATTACCAACCCTCCATGGTGGTTATCAATGCGTATTAGGCGAGATTAGCGGCGTACCGCGATGGCTTCAATCGCGATTTTTACCTCTTTTAGCAGAGACATCGCTCCAGGGCATGAGTGCGGCGGGATATTCCCCGGTGGCGCTGGCGCTGACCGGGGCTACGATGGGTAGCCCGGATAAAGGCGCTTGCGCCGCATCCGGGATGTCTCATAAGCATCCACTGCGATATCGATCACATTTCACGTATTTCTTTTTGTGAAGATTGCTTTTATATATAAAAGACAATGCTTACGGTATGAATGTTACTTATTGATATTATTTATTAAATATTATCCATGCGTACTCTAAGGATTTGATGGCTTTTACTAATAAAAGTCAGTGTCGACTGACGTTTGCATTTCCCCTCTCTGGCTCACAAACATCCTTTTTATTGCCCTCCGGGGCCTGCATTGACGCCTTCCACGCATAAATTACACTCCAGCTAACTCTCCATTCTGTTGATAAAAAGAGTGCCCATTAAAATGAAAGAATATCGTAGCCAGACCTGGTTTGGTCGGAAGGATAAATCAGGTTTTATTGCCAGAAGTTGGTTGAAAAATCAGGGATTACCCAATGACATCTTTGATGGACGTCCAGTTATCGGCATTTGTAATACGTGGTCAGAATTAACCCCCTGCAATGCACATCTGCGTGACCTCGCCGAGCAGGTAAAAATGGGGGTTCTGGAAGCTGGAGGCATTGCCTTTGAATTCCCGGTGATGTCACTCGGCGAAGCCCTGATGAAGCCGACCACCATGCTATTTCGCAATCTGGCCAGTATGGATGTTGAAGAGTCCATTCGAGCCAACCCGATTGATGGCGTGGTGCTTCTGACCAACTGCGATAAAACGACGCCATCATGCCTGATGGGCGCGGCGAGCGTTGATTTGCCGACGCTGGTGGTCAGTGGCGGCCCGATGCTTAATGGTAAATATCAGGGCGCGGACATTGGGTCGGGCACGGACTTATGGAAATTTAGCGAAGATTTACGTGCGGGCATCATGAGCCAGGCGGAATTTGACGAGGCAGAAAATGCTATGTCGCGAAGCCCCGGCGCATGTAACACTATGGGGACGGCCTCCACGCTCTCCTGCATGGTGGAGGCGTTGGGTTTGTCGCTTCCCGGATCTGCGGCCATTCCCGCCGTTGATGCGTCACGAAAACGCAATGCCCGTCTGTCGGGGCGGCGGATTGTCGAAATGGTGAAAGATGACGTGCGGATGTCGCAGATTCTGACACGCGAAGCTTTTGAGAATGCGATTGTGGTGAATGCCGCCATTGGCGGTTCCACCAATTTTATTCTGCACCTTCTGGCGATTGCCGGGCGTATCGAAGTACCACTCACGCTGGAGGATTTTGACCAGTGTAGCCAGCACATCCCCTTGCTGGCGAACCTGAAACCATCCGGCGAGTTCCTGATGGAAGATTTCTACTACGCGGGCGGTGTGCCGGGGGTGATCAGCCAACTGTTCGATAAGCTGCATACCGACGTCATGCAATGTAACGGCCACACCCTGAGTGAGAATTATCAGAGTGCGAAAATCCTGAATGAGCGGGTGATCGCGCCACGGGAGCAGGCGCTGCTTGAGGATGCCGGTACCATCGTGCTGAAAGGGAATCTGTGCCTCGATGGGGCGGTGATCAAACCTTCCGCGGCAACACCTGCGTTGCTCAACCACACTGCTCGGGCGGTGGTATTTGAGAATATCGAAGACTACAACCATCGGATTAATGACCCGGTGCTTGATATGTTGCCAGACGATATCCTGGTGCTGAAAGGAGTCGGGCCGAAAGGGTATCCGGGCATGCCGGAAGTGGGAAACTTTGGTTTGCCGCTCAAGATCTTGCAGCAGGGCGTACGCGATATGATCCGTATCTCTGACGGACGAATGTCCGGTACCGCCTTTGGCACTATCGTGCTTCATGTCAGCCCGGAATCCACGGTGGGCGGTACGCTCGCGCTAGTGAAAAACGGCGACATGATCGAGCTTAACTGCCAGACGCGCCAGCTTAACTTGCTGGTTTCTGATGATGAGCTTACCCGGCGTAAAGCCGACTGGCAGGCGGAATACCCTGATTACCCGCGCGGCTACGCCAGCCTTTATATCCAGACAGTACAACAGGCACACACTGGCGCGGATTTAAACTTTTTGCCGGGGAAATCTGGCAGTGATATTAAACGTGAACCTCACCCTGAATAATAAATATCGGAGTTGTTATGAGTAAAATGTGGTCCAACGATAGCGAATTATTTTCCCTTGCAAAAGAAAAACTGTTTGTTGCTCTGGTGGGGGATATTTTAGATACCATGGGGTTATTACATCAGTTCTTATCCCCGCAATTAAAACCAATTGATCCGAAGATGGTGATTATCGGTCGGGCAATGCCGGTGCTTGAAGCCGATTATTTTCATGAAAGCACGCCAGGAAATAATGCGCTGAGTGAAAAACCGTTTGGCCTTATGTTTAATGCCCTCGACGATCTGCAAACAAATGAAGTGTATATCTGTGCGGGTGGTTCATTACGTTATGCACAGTGGGGCGGGTTAATGTCGACCCGCGCAATGCAGTGCGGTGCTGCGGGGGCGGTGATTCACGGCTATCACCGTGACAGTAATGAAATCCTGAACCTCAATTTCCCGGTTGCCTCCTTTGGGAGTTATGCACAAGACCAGGGGCCGCGCGGAAAGGTCGTCGACTGGCGTGTGCCTATTGAACTGGATGGCGTGCGCATGATGCCTGGTGATGTGATTTTTGGCGATCGCGACGGTGTACTCGTGATTCCTGCACAGGCTGTGGATGAGGCATTCCATGGCGCGTTTGAAAAGGCGAAAGGCGAAAATGACGTTCTACTCGCCTTGCAAAAAGGCATGAGTACCGTCGAGGCATTCGATAAGTTCGGAATTATGTAACTGCTATTTTATCTGCCAGATAAATAAGGAGAAGATTATGTCTTCTGCTACTGATTTTATTGAGAAGTCAACGATTCATAAGATATCGCTTAAAATCGTACCAATTATGGTTATGCTCTATGTGATTGCCTATATTGATCGTCAAAATATAGGTTTTGCAAAATTACATATGGTCGAAAGTTTATCTCTGAGCGAAACAGCATATGGATTAGGTGCATCATTATTCTTTATTGGTTATTTGCTGTTTGAAGTGCCTGGCAACATTATGCTGCACAGGGTCGGAGCCCGTTTATGGTTTGCGCGCATTATGCTGACCTGGGGCTTTATTACCGTTCTGATGGCGTTTACCACCAGTGCAACCATGTTTTATATTTTACGCTTTTTGCTTGGAGCGGCGGAGGCCGGATTATATCCCGGTTTGCTCTACTATATGACGCGCTGGTTCCCGCTTTCCCATCGCCCACGGGTGGTTGGTTATCTGATTATGGCAAGTCTGGCGGCGAATCTCATTGGCGCACCGCTTAATGGAGCATTACTCAGCATCCACGGCGTACTGCAACTGGATGGTTGGCAGTGGATCTTTATTGGCACCGGTCTGCCTGCGTTGCTGTTAATTATCCCGGTATTGCTGCTGTTGCCCGACTCTCCGGAAAAAGCAACGTTCCTGAGAGCACCCAGAACATGCCGTTGATGATCTTACGATGCTCTGCCCACGGACGCCCGACCCGTGGAGATACAGACTCTGC
>NZ_CBFFRL010000159.1:0-11770 GCF_965644215.1 Phytobacter sp. V69 | reverse complement strand
CGGCCTCATTTCTCGCTGCCGTCCAGATCAGATGCATCGCTCTCTGGGCTAAAATCTTGTGACGACACTATCTAATGATGGGCGTGCAACGGTGACCGTACCGCTATATGCGCACCGCGGCCACAGCTTATGCCGGCAGAGCGGATGGGATGCTGGAATGCACCGTCAGCTATAAGTAAGAATTAAGCTTTGCGAGGAAAACCCGGCGCCGATGGCCGGGTTTTTTTATGGCTGTGGTTTAGAAGTTATAGGTCAGGCCAACGGTATAGCGACGACCGTCGAGCACCGTGTCATAGGTGTCGTAATCAATCTGCTTATCCAGCACGTTGTAAACCCCGGCGGAGACCAGCAAATTCTTGTTGGCGTTGTAGCGCAGGCCTACATCTACCTGGCTGTAAGACGGCGTACCCTGCGACATCGAGGTGCGACTTAAGTATTCCGAGGTTTTGCCACGGAAGTTCAGGCGGCTCCACAGACCGATATCTGGCGTAGCCTGCCAGTCGAGCGTGGTGTTCACCATGTGCTTCGGCATTTTGTTGAGTGGCTTGCCGGAAAACTGGCCGCTTTTCTGTTCCGACTCGGTGAACGTGTAGTTAGCCGTCAGGTTAAGATCACGCGTGATGCTCCAGCCGAAGGTGGACTCGACGCCACGCATATTGGCTTTGTCAACGTTGACGCGATCGCTGACAAAATCGTAGCTGACGCTGCCAATGATGCAGGCCGGATCCGCGCTGCTGTTGCAACGACGTACTTCGGTGATTTTGTTTTTGAAATCGGTATTGAACAGGGTGATGCCCGCGTTGAGGGTATCATTGTTATCCCACAGCAAGGCAATCTCTTCGCTCAGGCTTTTTTCCGGTTTCAGGTCGGGGTTGCCGACAATGATGCCGTTCAGGCGACCGCCGCCCGTCACCTGGCCCCAGTTGGCCGAGGACTGGCGCAGATCCGGCGCACGATAGCCTGCGGAAACGCCACCTTTAAGGGTCCACTGGTCATTCAGATGCCACACGCCATAGCCGCGCGGTGTCCAGTTGGTGCCGTAGTTTTCATCTTTGTCCATACGCAGGCCGCCGGTGAGACTGAGGCTGTCGAGAATGGCCCACTCATCTTCGGCAAATAGCGCCCAGCTCCAGCGGGTGAGCTTATTCAGCCCGTCTGCCGCTTCCAACTGATTGCCGTTATCGCGCAGTTTTTCATAGCGATACTGCCCGCCCACCGTCAGGGTGTGGCTGCCAAGGAAGATCTGGTTCTGGTTGTTGAAGATGGTGTTGTACGACTTCATTTGGCGACCGGGGTTATTGGTCTCCTCCTGCTGAATGTAGCTGGAGGTGTTGAAATCGCTGTAGTAACCGCTGTGGGTTAAAGAATACGTGGTGTGCTCGTAGCGGCTTTCACTTTTGCTGTTGGGCGTACACACGCTGCCACGGCAGGTTTCCGCCGCCGAAGACATGCCCGGCGTGCTGTTGCGATCCTGCAATTCGCGGGCGATATCCAGGTCGAAATCGTTTTTATCATCCGGGGTGAAATTGAAGGTCACGCCGCCGTTGCGCAGGCGCTGTTCGTTATAGCCGTTGAGGATTTTATCTTCCGCACGACGGGACAACAGCCCGGTCACTTTCGCGCCGAGCAGGCCGTCAATCAGCGGGCCGGAGGCGTAGGCGTTGGTCTGGAAGAGATCGCCGGAATCGCTGTTTTCCTGGAACGTGGCATCGCCGTGCAGCGCGCCGGTCCAGCCTTTGGTATTGGAGACTTTTTTGGTGATGACGTTAATCACGCCACCCATGGCATCGGAACCGTACAGCGATGACATCGGCCCACGGATCACCTCGATACGTTCGATTGATTCCAGCGGCGGCAACCAGCCTTGCTCGATACCGGCGTTATCGCTGTTCGGGCGCGTACCGCGGGTGCTGATACGTTTACCATTGACCAAAAAGAGGGTGTATTGCGAGCCCATGCCGCGAATGCTGATATCGCTGCTGCTGGCACCGCCGGTCACCACAACGCCCGGCACATCTTTCAATGCATCGGTGACATCGCGGTAGGCTTTGTCTTCAAGCTGCTGTTTGGAGATAACCGAAATAGAGGCCGGTGCATTCTGGATTTTCTGTTCAAACCCGGTTGCGGAGACAACGACGGTGTCCTGGTCGGCCGCAAAGAGTGCCGGGGGGAAGGTGGCTGCACAGACCGCGACAGCCAACAATTTAGCGCGAGGTATAGTCATTTTGTCATTCCGTTTAAATGAGTAAAGCTCCATCGGGTAAAACCATTAAGACTATAAGTGTTTGTCTTTTAAGAACTCAGATGATGGAGAAGCGGAAAGATTGTGGAGAAAAAGTGAATTTATGTAAATACAAGTGATAATTTAAATCATTTGCATTTGCTTGTAATGAAGTGAAGAACATAAATCCCATCAATGGGATAGGGGCGAATGTAAGGGTTCGTAAAGAGGAGGGCGTGCGCCCTCCGGTGATTATTTCAGCAGATGTTGCGCGTGGAAACGCAGGTGGTCGTCAATAAAGGAGGCCATAAAGTAGTAGCTGTGATCGTAGCCAGGCTGAACGCGCAGCGTAAGCGGCCATGCGGTCTGGCGGGCAGCTTCGGCCAGACGTGCGGGCTGTAGCTGTTCGGCGAGGAACTGATCGGCATCGCCCTGATCGATAAGGGTCGGGATCGCATCCTTACTCTGACTGGCCAGCATCAGCGCGCAGCTGTCCCAGGCTTTCCAGGAGGCGGTATCGTTGCCCAGATAAGCGCTAAATGCTTTCTGCCCCCACGGCACTTGTGCTGGGTTCACAATCGGTGCAAACGCGGAAACGCTGGTAAAGCGCCCTGGGTTTTTCAGTGCCATGATGAGCGCGCCATGGCCACCCATTGAATGGCCGCTGATGGCGCAGCGGTCACCTACGGTAAATTGCGACTGAATCAGCGCGGGCAGTTCATCGCGCAAATAATCATACATGCGGTAGTGCGCCGCCCACGGCTGTTCGGTGGCGTTGAGATAAAAACCTGCGCCTTTGCCCAGATCGTAACCCTCGGCGTCGGCAACGTCTTCGCCGCGCGGGCTGGTATCCGGCATAACCAGAACAATGCCCAGCTCCGCCGCGACGCGCTGTGCGCCCGCTTTGGTGGTGAAATTCTCATCTGTGCAGGTCAAACCCGACAGCCAGTACAGTACCGGAGAAGGGGTTGTATCGCGCGCGGGTGGTAAGAAAATGCTGAACGTCATAGGGCAATTCAGCACGGTGGAGTCGTGCCGCCAGCGTTGTTGGCGCCCCTCAAAACAGCGGTGCTCTTCAAGCAATTCCATGCAAGGCTCCTTCATGAATTGTTAACAGTTAAAGCGTGACAATTGTCCATAATACAGATTATTCATGTGCCTGTGAGCAACTTTCACTTTCACCGCGCTGCATCATAATGCATCATAAATTTTACTTTTTTTTAACGTCAGAGGTCTCCATGGCGCTGCGCATTGCGCTCTGCGGATTTATCGTACTGGTTGTGGCAATGGGAATCGGGCGCTTTGCCTTCACGCCGCAGGTGCCACTTATGATTCGCGACGGACAACTGACATTAACCAGCGCCGGGCTGGTCGCCGCCATGAATTACCTCGGTTATTTGCTCGGTGCGTGGGATGCGATGCGTGCCAGTAAGCATGTCGAGATGCGCCTGTACCTTGGCGTGGCGGGTGCCGTTGCATTGACCTTCCTTTCCGCACTGGCGGATAACGCCATTGCACACGGTGCGCTGCGTCTGGTGATTGGGGCGATGAGCGGCTGGGCGATGGTACTAACTGCGGCCTGGACCAATGAGCGTCTGGCGCACTATGCCCGTCCTAGCTTAAGTGCCGCGGTGTTTGCCGGGCCGGGAGCCGGTATTGCCCTGAGCGGCCTGCTGGCGGTGGCGATTCAGTCGCGCGCGCTCTCCTCAACGGCTGCCTGGCAGGTCTATGGCGTCCTGGCGCTGGTGCTGGTGGTCTTTATCGCCCGCTATTTGCCGCGCCCGGGCCAGTTACATCGTACCGGTGTTCAGCCGGAACCGCTGCATCTCACAACCGATCTGAAAAGACTGGTCTGGAGTTACAGCCTGGCAGGGTTTGGCTACATTTTACCCGCGACCTTTCTTTCGCAAATGGCGGCGCTGCGCTTTCCCGGTAGCCTGTTCGCCCAGTTTGTCTGGCCGGTGTTTGGCGCGGCGGCCGTTATCGGGATTGGGCTGAGCATCGTGCTGCGCCATGTGGGCCACAGTCATCAGCGCCTGGCGATCGTGCTCTGGCTGCAGGGGCTGGGTGTAATAGCATCTGGCGTGCTGCCGGGCATGAGCGGGCTGGTGATCGGTGCGCTGTTGGTCGGTGGCGGTTTTCTGTGTGCGGTGCAGTTATCGCTGCTGTATGGGCGTGAACTGGCACCGAAGCACACCCGATATATGGCGGGGTTATTGACCACCGGTTATGCCGTCGGGCAATTGATTGGGCCGATGACCTCTGCGCTGTCTACCTGGCTTACGCAGCGGCTGGAACCGGCATTGGGACTGGCCGGACTGGCGCTGCTGGTCGGGGGCGTTTTGGTCTGGAAACGCACGGTCTGAAAGGCACGAGCAATTTCATTAATTATCACCGTGAATACTGGATTCTGTGCGCGACCTCACGCACAATGATTGCTCGCTTCGCCCGTCGCACGGCGAAGATGCCACACCTGCAGGAGAATAAAAATGTCATCACTCAGTAAAGAAGCGGCTCTCGTACATGAAGCCCTGGTTGCTCGTGGCCTTGAAACCCCGTTGCGCCCACCCGTCGAAATGGATAACGAAACCCGTAAACGCCTGATAGCCGGTCATATGACCGAGATTATGCAGCTCCTTAATCTCGATCTGAATGATGACAGCCTGATGGAAACGCCGCATCGTATTGCCAAAATGTACGTTGATGAAATTTTCTCGGGGCTGGACTATGCCAATTTCCCGAAAATCACCGTCATTGAAAACAAAATGAAAGTGGATGAGATGGTCACGGTTCGCGATATCACGCTGACCAGCACCTGTGAACACCACTTTGTCACCATCGACGGGAAAGCCACTGTTGCCTATATCCCGAAAGAGTCGGTGATTGGCCTGTCGAAAATTAACCGCATCGTGCAGTTCTTTGCCCAGCGTCCGCAGGTGCAGGAACGTTTGACGCAGCAGATCCTGACCGCGCTGCAAACGCTGCTGGGCACCAACAACGTGGCCGTTTCCATTGATGCGGTGCATTACTGCGTGAAAGCGCGTGGCATCCGTGATGCAACCAGCGCGACCACCACCACATCGCTTGGCGGCCTGTTTAAGTCCAGCCAGAATACGCGTCAGGAGTTCCTGCGCGCTGTACGTCACCACAATCAATAAGACGGGAGAGTTCGGGACATGGAGAGAAATGTCACGCTGGATTTTGTTCGTGGCATCGCCATTCTCGGTATCCTGCTCCTGAATATCACCGCCTTTGGACTGCCAAAGGCGGCCTATCTTAATCCCGCCTGGTCTGGCGGCATCACGTCAAGCGATGCCTGGACCTGGGCGGTGCTCGACCTGTTTGCGCAGGTGAAATTCCTCTCCCTTTTTGCGCTTTTGTTCGGCGCGGGTCTGCAAATGCTGATACCGCGCGGCAAGCGTTGGATCAAGTCGCGTTTAACGTTGCTGGTGCTGCTGGGTTTTATTCACGGACTGGTGTTCTGGGATGGAGACATTCTGCTGGCCTATGGGCTGGTGGGGCTGATTAGCTGGCGCATGATCCGCGATGCGCAAAGTGTGAAAACGCTGTTTAACACCGGGCTGGCGCTGTATCTGATTGGCATTGTGGTATTGCTGTTGCTGGGGTTTATCTCTGGCAGCGCGCCAAACCGTTCGTGGCTGCCGGGGCCGGCCAATATTCAGTATGAAGTGTGGTGGAAGACCACGGGCAGCATGATGGAGGCCATTTCCAACCGGGCTGACATGATGTCGAGCGGCCTGCTGGCGCTGGGCGCGCAGTATGGCTGGGAACTTGCCGGGCTGATGCTGCTGGGTGCGGCGCTGATGCGCAGCGGCTGGCTGAAAGGGCAGTTCAGCCTTCGTCACTATCGCCGCACGGGTCTCTTTCTGATTGCACTCGGCGTGGTGATAAACCTCCCGGCAATTATCGCCCAATGGCAGCTCGGCTGGGCCTATCGCTGGTGTGCGTTTATCCTGCAAGCGCCGCGTGAGCTGGGCGCGCCGATACAGGTACTGGGTTACACCGCGCTTATCTTTGGTTTCTGGCCGCAAATGTGCCGCTGGAAACTGGTCAATGCTATCGCCTGCGTTGGGCGGATGGCGCTGAGCAACTATCTGCTGCAAACGCTCATCTGTACCACGCTGTTTTATCACCTCGGTCTGGTGATGAAGTTCGACCGCCTGCAACTGCTGGCTTTCGTCCCTCCCGTCTGGATTGTCAACATCCTCTTCTCCGTTTTCTGGCTGCGTCGGTTCCGTCAGGGACCGATGGAATGGCTGTGGCGGCAATTAACCGCGCTTGCTGCGGGGACATCATTACCTCGCACATCCAGATAACGATCTGGATCACAATCATTAACAAAATGGATGTAACCGTTTCCATTCGTGTGATGCCACTCACGTAGAAACGTCTCGCCGACTGAGAGAATAGCCTCCTTGCTAAACAGGGGGGTGTCTGTGAGCTGGCGTAATCAACATAAAGGTTGGTCCCTATGATCACCATTCGTGATGTGGCCCGTCAGGCGGGCGTTTCCGTCGCGACGGTTTCCCGTGTACTGAATAACAGTGCGCTGGTCAGTCAGGAAACGCGGGAATCGGTGATGAAGGCGGTTGCGCAGTTGGGCTATCGCCCGAATGCCAACGCGCAGGCGCTTGCCACCCAGGTCAGCGACACCATCGGTGTGGTGGTGATGGACGTCTCCGACGCCTTCTTTGGCGCGCTGGTTAAAGCGGTGGACGTGGTAGCCCAGCAGCATCAGAAATATGTGCTCATCGGCAACAGCTACCATGAAGCGGAAAAAGAGCGTCATGCCATTGAGGTGTTGATACGTCAACGATGTAACGCATTGATAGTGCACTCAAAAGCCTTGAGCGATGAAGAGCTTGCCGGCTTTATGGAACAGATTCCGGGCATGGTGTTGATCAACCGCGTGGTGTCCGGTTATGCCCACCGCTGCGTGTCGCTTGATAACGTCAGCGGGGCGGTGATGGCCACGCGCATGCTGCTCAATCACGGGCATCAACGCGTAGGGTATCTCGCCTCCAGCCATCAAATAGAAGATAACGACATGCGCCGTGAGGGCTGGGTTAAAGCGCTCACGGAGCAGGGTATTGCTGCGCCCGATGACTGGGTGGGGATTGGCTCGCCGGATATGCAGGGCGGGGAGGCGGCTATGGTGGAACTCCTGAGCCGCAACCAGCAGCTGACGGCGGTGTTTGCCTATAACGACAGCATGGCTGCCGGGGCGTTAACGGCGCTGAAAGATAACGGCATTGCGGTGCCACAGCACCTTTCGCTGATTGGCTTCGATGATATTCCGATTGCCCGCTACACCGATCCGCAGCTGACGACGGTGCGTTACCCGATTGCCTCTATGGCCCGTCTGGCCACGGAACTGGCGCTGATGGGAGCGGCGGGCAAGCTCGATCCTGAAGCAACGCATTGCTTTATGCCGACGCTGGTGCGCCGCCATTCTGTTACATCACGGCAAATTGCGGTAACGATCACTAACCTATGATGTTTGATGATGTAACCGTTTTCAATTTGTGAGTAAATTCACAGTATCTTAACAACGTGCTGACTATGATGTCAGCGTTTTAGGAGCTGAAACACGATGTAACGGTGATTATTCACTTTCACTGAGTTAATCAGCCCAAAGCATCGAAGAAAGCGCATCACTGGAGCGTTACCGTACACGGAAGAAAGAATTTTTTCGAATGAACTTCGGCGAACAGTAACGTTTCATTAACTTTCTGCCCCGCCGACCGTTATTCACACGAACTGAACTACCCTGCATAAAAAACCGGAGATACCATGAATAAGAAGGTGTTGACTCTGTCTGCTGTTATGGCAAGCATGCTTTTTGGCGCAGCCGCACACGCAGCTGATACCCGTATTGGTGTGACCATCTATAAATATGACGACAACTTTATGTCAGTTGTCCGTAAAGCCATCGAGAAAGACGCCAAAGATGCTTCTGGCGTGCAGCTGCTGATGAACGACTCCCAGAACGACCAGTCCAAACAGAACGACCAGATTGACGTTCTGCTGGCAAAAGGCGTTAAAGCACTGGCAATCAACCTGGTTGACCCGGCTGCTGCAGGCACCGTTATCGAAAAAGCACGTGGCCAGAACGTTCCGGTCGTGTTCTTCAACAAAGAACCTTCTCGCAAAGCGCTGGACAGCTACGACAAAGCTTACTATGTGGGTACCGACTCCAAAGAATCCGGCATTATTCAGGGCGACCTGATTGCCAAACACTGGGCTGACAACAAAAACTGGGACCTGAACAAAGATGGTCAGATCCAGTTCGTTCTGCTGAAAGGCGAACCAGGTCACCCGGATGCTGAAGCACGTACCACCTACGTTATCAAAGAGCTGAATGACAAAGGCATCAAAACTCAGCAGCTGCAGTTAGATACCGCAATGTGGGATACCGCTCAGGCGAAAGACAAAATGGACGCATGGCTGTCCGGTCCGAACGCCAACAGAATTGAAGTCGTGATCGCCAACAACGATGCGATGGCAATGGGTGCGGTTGAAGCGCTGAAAGCACACAACAAATCTTCCATTCCGATATTCGGCGTCGATGCCCTGCCAGAAGCGCTGGCACTGGTTAAATCTGGCGCAATGGCCGGTACCGTGCTGAACGATGCAAACAACCAGGCGAAAGCAACCTTCGATCTGGCGAAAAACCTGGCAGACGGTAAAGGCGCCGCTGACGGTACCAACTGGAAAATCGAGAACAAAATCGTTCGTATTCCTTACGTTGGTGTAGATCAGGGCAATCTGTCTCAGTTCATCGGTAAATAATTCGTTTTAAGCATGTTCTCACTGGGCGCAACAATTATCGTTGCGCCCTTATAACACGATATGCCAGGCCAACAAGGTATAATTATGGTCAGCAATAATACTCAGTCGTCCGGTGAATTCTTGTTGGAAATGAGCAGTATCAACAAGTCTTTTCCAGGGGTAAAGGCTCTCGATAATGTTAATTTAAAAGTGCGTCCGCACTCTATCCATGCATTAATGGGTGAGAACGGTGCCGGTAAATCGACATTATTAAAATGCCTTTTTGGAATATATCAAAAAGACTCCGGCAGTATTCTTTTTCAGGGAAAAGAAATCGATTTCCATTCTGCAAAAGAAGCGCTGGAAAATGGTATCTCAATGGTTCACCAGGAACTTAACCTGGTGTTGCAACGTTCTGTAATGGACAACATGTGGTTAGGCCGTTATCCGACCAAAGGCGTGTTTGTCGATCAGGACAAAATGTACCGTGATACAAAAGCCATCTTTGATGAGCTGGATATTGATATCGATCCGCGTGCGCGCGTCGGTACATTATCTGTTTCGCAAATGCAGATGATCGAAATTGCGAAAGCGTTCTCATACGATGCCAAAATTGTCATCATGGACGAACCAACTTCTTCGCTGACCGAAAAAGAAGTTAATCACCTGTTCAAAATTATCCGTAAGCTGAAAGAACGCGGCTGCGGTATTGTTTATATTTCCCACAAGATGGAAGAGATCTTCCAGCTGTGTGATGAAATCACGATTCTGCGTGATGGTCAGTGGATTGCCACCCAGCCGCTCGAAGGGCTGGATATGGACAGAATCATCGCCATGATGGTAGGGCGTTCGCTCAACCAGCGTTTCCCGGATCGCCAGAACACGCCGGGTGAGACGATTCTTGAAGTGCGCAACCTGACGTCATTACGCCAGCCGTCTATCCGCGATATCTCCTTCGACCTGCATAAAGGTGAGATTCTAGGTATCGCAGGCCTGGTTGGGGCGAAGCGTACCGATATCGTCGAGACATTATTTGGTATCCGCGAAAAAGCGGCGGGTACAATTAAACTACACGGCAAAAATATTAATAACCATAATGCGAATGAAGCCATCAATAATGGTTTCGCACTGGTTACCGAAGAGCGTCGCTCAACCGGTATTTACGCTTACCTGGATATCGGATTTAACTCGCTTATCTCCAATATTCAGAATTACAAAAACAAAGTCGGTCTGCTGGATAATTCCCGTATGAAGAGCGATACCCAGTGGGTTATTGACTCTATGCGCGTGAAAACGCCTAGCCACCGCACGCAAATTGGTTCACTTTCCGGTGGTAACCAACAGAAAGTGATTATCGGTCGCTGGTTGTTAACCCAACCGGAAATCTTAATGCTTGACGAACCTACCCGTGGGATTGACGTCGGCGCGAAATTCGAAATTTATCAGCTGATTGCGGAGCTGGCGAAGAAGAATAAGGGGATTATTATTATTTCCTCTGAAATGCCTGAATTGTTGGGTATCACTGACCGTATTCTGGTTATGAGCAATGGTCTCGTTGCCGGAATTGTTGACACAAAAACGACAACGCAAAACGAAATACTCCGTCTTGCGTCTTTGCACCTTTAAGATCAGGGGCTCCTCATGAGTGCGTTAAATAAAAAAACTTTTCTCACTTATCTGAAAGACGGCGGTATTTACGTTGTTCTTTTAGTGTTACTGGCGATTATTATTTTCCAGGACCCTACGTTCTTAAGTCTGCTGAACTTAAGTAACATTCTGACCCAATCCTCCGTGCGTATTATCATCGCACTGGGTGTGGCAGGGCTGATTGTGACGCAGGGTACTGACCTGTCCGCAGGACGCCAGGTGGGTCTGGCGGCGGTTGTGGCGGCGACGTTGCTGCAGTCGATGGAAAACGTCAACAAAGTGTTCCCGGAAATGCACACGATGCCGATCATCGCGGTTATCGGCATTGTCTGTGTGATCGGTGCGATCATCGGTCTGGTGAACGGTATCATCATCGCTTACCTCAACGTGACGCCGTTTATCACCACGTTGGGTACGATGATCATCGTGTACGGTATTAACTCCCTGTACTACGACTTCGTGGGCGCATCGCCGATTTCTGGCTTTGACAGCGGCTTCTCTACCTTCACGCAGGGTTTCATCGCGTTAGGTTCTTTCCGCCTGTCTTACATCACTTTCTACGCGCTGATTGCTGTGGCCTTCGTATGGGTGCTGTGGAACAAAACGCGCTTCGGTAAAAACATTTTCGCTATCGGTGGTAACCCGGAAGCGGCGAAAGTGTCCGGTGTTAACGTTGCGCTGAACCTGCTGATGATCTATGCCCTGTCCGGCGTGTTCTATGCCTTCGGCGGGATGCTGGAAGCGGGGCGTATCGGTTCTGCAACCAACAACCTTGGTTTTATGTACGAACTCGACGCCATCGCAGCGTGCGTGGTGGGCGGCGTCTCCTTTAGCGGCGGTGTGGGTACGGTGCTGGGCGTGGTGACTGGTGTAATCATCTTCACCGTTATCAACTACGGTCTGACCTATATCGGTATCAACCCGTACTGGCAGTACATCATTAAGGGCGGCATCATCATCTTCGCGGTGGCGCTGGACTCCCTGAAATACGCGCGTAAGAAGTAATTTACGTCACAAGAGAAACCCCGCCTCGGCGGGGTTTTTTTATATTTGCATGAACACCACCTCCTATGGAGGTGGTCAGCAATAAGTTGGCTCTGCCAATAATGC
>NZ_CBFFRL010000158.1:0-11780 GCF_965644215.1 Phytobacter sp. V69 | reverse complement strand
TATCGGTAGTTAACCCTTCCTCCTACACTCTCCACAATCATGTCCGAGCGTTGCACTTATTATCTGAATTCGCGAAAAACATAAATATAATAAATCAGCATGATTTAAATAAATTCCTAAATTTCATGATATTACATTCTGTTGCATTACGACCTGGTGATAAATTAATCCATCAGCACTGTTATTTCCCTCACACGATACTCTGGGGCTTGCTGTCAGATAATTGAAATGATATTAGTAATTTCGTCGCTCAGGCAGACAAATGTGCTAAAGAATAATCAAATGTTGATTTTTTGTGCAAAAAACGCGCAATCCGATTGCAAATGTAGCAACAGTGACTGGTTTCTATATATCGCATTGATTGATAAGACGAATTTTGTATCTCAGCATGGCTGTGCGTTCGTGTAACGTTGATGAAAGTGCAAATAAAAGAGAATTGGTTAACAAATTTGCAAATTGTATTGGCGACGAAATGGGGCATTTGGTACTTTCCGGCCCTATATTTGCTTGAGAATTAACGCGGATGAGAATTATTTTCAAATACAAGTCTTGTCATGCAAAACAAACAGACGTCTCGACAGGGGAGACGTATAACGATATCGACGTAAGGGCGCCATTCGAGCGGCTTGTAATAAATAAAGTCGGTGATAGCAAGCAGTAAACGATGCCTGACAGCAGCCAAAAGCTCCTGCGCTGTACAGGCCCCCTTCAGGGGACACAACAGGCTGACATTCATGTCGGTAATTATAATGAGTGGAGTATCAACACAATGTCCATCATCACAAAAAAAAGCTTGGTAGCGGCGGGAATTCTATCCGCGCTAATCGCAGGTAACGTAGCCATGGCGGCAGATGTTCCTGCAGGTGTTCAACTGGCAGAGAAGCAAACGCTGGTTCGTAACAACGGTTCGGAAGTACAGTCCCTTGACCCACATAAAATCGAAGGCGTGCCGGAATCAAACGTCAGCCGTGATTTGTTTGAAGGTTTGTTAGTCTCAGACATTGACGGCCACCCAAGTGCTGGTGTTGCTGATAAGTGGGAAAATAAAGATTTTAAAGTCTGGACCTTCCATCTGCGTAAAGACGCGAAATGGTCCGATGGCTCGCCGGTAACGGCACATGACTTCGTTTATAGCTGGCAGCGTCTGGCGGATCCTAAAACCGCATCCCCGTACGCCAGCTACCTGCAGTATGGCCACATTGCCAATATCGATGACATCATCGCCGGTAAAAAACCAATCACCGACCTGGGTGTAAAAGCGATTGATGACAACACCTTTGAAGTGACCCTGAGCGAGCCGGTTCCGTATTTCTACAAACTGCTGGTTCACCCGTCCGTTTCTCCGGTACCGAAAGCAGCCGTTGAGAAATTTGGCGACAAATGGACTCAGCCTGCCAATATCGTGACCAACGGCGCATACAAACTGAAAGACTGGGTTGTTAACGAACGTATCGTGCTTGAGCGTAATACCAATTATTGGGATAACGCGAAAACCGTCATCAACCAGGTCACCTACCTGCCTATTTCTTCGGAAGTAACAGACGTTAACCGCTACCGCAGCGGTGAAATCGACATGACCTATAACAACATGCCGATCGAGCTGTTCCAGAAACTGAAACAAGAGATTCCTAAAGAAGTACACGTTGACCCGTACCTGTGTACTTATTACTACGAAATTAACAACCAGAAAGCCCCGTTCACCGACGTTCGTGTTCGTACTGCGCTGAAACTGGCGCTGGATCGTGACATCATCGTCAACAAAGTGAAAAATCAGGGCGACCTGCCGGCATACAGCTACACCCCGCCTTACACCGACGGTGCAAAACTGGTTGAGCCGGAGTGGTTCAAGTGGTCCCAGGACAAACGTAACGCAGAAGCGAAAAAACTGCTGGCCGAAGCTGGCTACACCGCTGACAAGCCCCTGACTTTCAACCTGCTGTACAACACGTCTGACCTGCACAAAAAACTGGCTATCGCTGTTGCCTCCATCTGGAAGAAAAACCTGGGTGTTGACGTGAAGCTGGAAAACCAGGAATGGAAAACCTTCCTCGACAGCCGCCATCAGGGGACTTTCGACGTGGCGCGTGCCGCCTGGTGTGCGGACTACAACGAACCGACGTCCTTCCTGAACACCATGCTGTCTGACAGCTCCAACAACACCGCGCACTATAAGAGCCCGGCCTTTGACAAGCTGATTGCCGACACGCTGCAAGTCACCGACGAAGCGCAACGCACTGAGCTTTATACCAAGGCTGAACAGCAGCTCGATAAAGACTCTGCGATCGTCCCGGTGTATTACTACGTGAACGCCCGTCTGGTGAAACCGTGGGTGGGTGGTTATACCGGTAAAGACCCGATGGATAATATCTACGTTAAAAACTTGTATATTATCAAGCATTAATGGCAATGAGTGGGGCAGGGTAATCCTGCCCCACAGTGTCTTATTTCATCGCACTACAAAGGCACAGGCCAGAAGGTACGGGCAATGTTGAAATTTATCCTACGTCGCTGTCTGGAAGCGATTCCGACGTTATTTATTCTTATTACTATATCATTCTTTATGATGCGTCTTGCACCAGGTAGCCCTTTTACCGGTGAGCGTACGCTGCCGCCAGAAGTCATGGCGAATATCGAAGCGAAATATCATCTGAACGATCCGATTCTGACCCAGTACGCCAGCTACCTGAAACAGCTCGCGCACGGTGATTTCGGGCCGTCGTTTAAATATAAAGATTACACGGTGAACGATCTGGTGGCTGCCAGCTTCCCCGTTTCCGCAAAGTTAGGCGCTGCGGCGTTTTTACTGGCGGTGGTTTTTGGCGTGAGCGCAGGGGTGATTGCCGCGCTGAACCAAAATACCAAATGGGACTACTCCGTGATGGGGCTGGCAATGACCGGGGTGGTTATACCGAGCTTCGTTGTCGCACCGCTGCTGGTCATGATATTCGCCATCACGCTTAAATGGTTACCCGCCGGGGGATGGAATGGCGGGGCGCCAAAATTCATGATCCTGCCGATGGTGGCATTGTCTCTGGCTTATATCGCCAGCATTGCGCGTATTACGCGTGGCTCAATGATTGAAGTGCTGCATTCAAACTTTATTCGTACCGCGCGTGCGAAAGGGTTGCCGATGCGCCGGATTATCTTCCGTCATGCGCTCAAACCTGCATTGCTGCCGGTGCTCTCCTATATGGGCCCAGCCTTCGTCGGCATTATCACCGGCTCCATGGTTATCGAAACGATTTACGGTTTACCGGGAATCGGGCAGTTGTTCGTTAACGGCGCACTCAACCGTGATTACTCCCTGGTATTAAGTTTGACCATACTGGTTGGTGCACTCACCATTTTGTTTAATGCGGTTGTTGATGTGCTGTATGCCGTTATCGATCCGAAAATTCGTTATTAACACTGGAGTTCGCCATGATGTTAAGTAAGAAAAACAGCGAGGCGCTGGAAAACTTCAGTGAAAAACTGGAAGTAGAAGGTCGCAGTCTATGGCAGGATGCGCGACGCCGCTTTATGCACAACCGTGCCGCGGTCGCCAGCTTGTTCGTGTTGTTGCTGATTGCCCTGTTTGTGACCCTCGCCCCTATGCTGTCACAATTTGCCTACTTCGATACGGACTGGGGCATGATGTCCAGCGCGCCGGATATGACGTCCGGGCACTATTTTGGTACGGATTCTTCCGGTCGTGACCTGCTGGTGCGCGTTGCCATTGGTGGCCGTATTTCACTGATGGTTGGGATCGCTGCCGCACTGGTTGCCGTAATCCTGGGTACGTTATACGGTTCGCTGTCAGGCTACCTGGGTGGCAAAACTGACTCCGTCATGATGCGTATCCTCGAGATCCTCAACTCCTTCCCGTTTATGTTCTTCGTTATCCTGCTGGTCACCTTCTTTGGGCAAAACATCCTGCTCATTTTTGTGGCGATCGGCATGGTGTCCTGGCTGGACATGGCGCGTATCGTACGTGGTCAGACGCTGAGCCTGAAACGTAAAGAGTTTATCGAAGCGGCACAGGTTGGTGGGGTCTCCACCGGCAATATCGTCATTCGCCATATCGTGCCGAACGTATTAGGCGTGGTAGTGGTGTATGCCTCTCTGCTGGTGCCAAGCATGATCCTGTTCGAATCCTTCCTGAGCTTCCTCGGCCTGGGTACGCAAGAGCCGTTAAGCAGTTGGGGCGCATTGTTAAGTGACGGTGCCAACTCGATGGAAGTTTCCCCCTGGCTTTTGATGTTCCCGGCAGGATTCCTGGTGGTGACGCTGTTCTGTTTCAACTTTATCGGCGATGGCCTGCGTGATGCCCTCGACCCGAAAGATCGTTAAGGAGTGCTGTTATGAGCAAGCATGAAACCTCATTGGCGCAGCAGCACTCGGGCATTCTTCTGGATGTTAACGATCTGCGTGTGACGTTTAAAACCCCGGATGGCGACGTCACGGCGGTGAATGATCTGAATTTCAGCCTGCGCGCCGGTGAGACGCTGGGTATCGTAGGGGAATCTGGTTCGGGCAAATCCCAGACTGCGTTTGCGCTAATGGGGCTACTGGCCTCAAACGGCGTTATTGGCGGTTCGGCGAAATTTAATGGTCAGGAGATCCTCAATCTGCCGGAAAAATCGCTGAACAAGCTGCGCGCCGAACAAATTTCGATGATTTTCCAGGACCCCATGACTTCTCTGAACCCGTATATGCGGGTTGGCGAGCAGTTAATGGAAGTTCTGATGTTGCATAAAGGCATGAGCAAAGCCGAAGCGTTTGAAGAGTCGGTCAAAATGCTTGATGCGGTGAAAATGCCGGAAGCGCGTAAGCGCATGAAGATGTATCCGCATGAGTTCTCCGGCGGGATGCGTCAGCGCGTGATGATTGCTATGGCGCTGATGTGCCGACCGAAGCTGCTGATTGCCGACGAACCGACCACCGCCCTGGACGTAACTGTGCAGGCGCAGATCATGACGTTGCTCAACGAGCTTAAGCGCGAATTCAACACTGCGATTATCATGATCACCCACGACCTCGGCGTCGTGGCGGGTATCTGTGACAAAGTGCTGGTGATGTACGCCGGGCGTACCATGGAGTACGGTGTGGCGCGCGATGTGTTCTATCATCCTGCACATCCGTACTCTATCGGTCTGCTCAATGCGGTACCGCGTCTGGATGCCGAAGGCGAAGAGCTGTTGACTATCCCCGGTAACCCGCCGAACCTGCTGCGTCTGCCGAAAGGCTGCCCGTTCCAGCCGCGCTGTCCGCACGCGATGGACATCTGTAACAGTACTCCGCCGCTGGAGGAGTTTGCCCCAGGTCGTTTGCGTGCCTGCTTTAAGCCGGTGGAGGAACTGGTATGAATGCCATCACTGAAGAAAGAAAAGTGCTGCTGGAAATTGCCGATCTGAAAGTCCATTTCGACATTAAAGACGGCAAGCAATGGTTCTGGCAGCCATCCAAAACACTGAAAGCGGTAGACGGCGTTACGCTGCGTCTGTACGAAGGGGAAACCCTGGGCGTGGTGGGCGAATCCGGCTGTGGGAAATCGACCTTTGCCCGTGCGATTATCGGCCTGGTAAAAGCGACGGACGGTAAAGTGGCCTGGCTGGGCAAAGATTTGCTCGGCATGAAACCAGATGAATGGCGCGATGTGCGCAGTGATATTCAGATGATTTTCCAGGATCCGCTGGCATCCCTGAACCCACGTATGACCATCGGCGAAATCATCGCAGAGCCGCTGCGCACCTATCATCCGAAAATGCCGCGTCAGGAAGTGCGTGACCGCGTCAAAGCCATGATGATGAAAGTGGGCCTGCTGCCAAACCTGATTAACCGCTACCCGCATGAGTTCTCCGGCGGGCAGTGCCAGCGTATTGGTATTGCCCGTGCGCTGATCCTCGAACCGAAGTTGATTATCTGTGACGAGCCGGTTTCCGCGCTCGATGTGTCGATTCAGGCCCAGGTGGTGAACTTGCTGCAAAAACTGCAGCGGGAAATGGGCCTGTCGCTGATCTTTATCGCTCATGACCTGGCGGTGGTGAAGCACATTTCTGACCGTGTGTTGGTGATGTATCTGGGTCATGCGGTTGAACTGGGCACCTACGACGAGGTGTACCACAATCCGCAGCACCCTTACACCAAAGCGCTGATGTCTGCCGTGCCGATTCCGGACCCGGATCTGGAAAAGAACAAACAGATTCATCTGTTGGAAGGGGATTTGCCTTCGCCGATCAATCCACCATCAGGCTGCGTGTTCCGTACCCGTTGTCCGATTGCTGGCCCAGAGTGTGCACAAACGCGCCCGGTGCTGGAAGGTAGTTTCCGCCATGCGGTTTCTTGTCTTAAGGTTGACCCGCTCTAAATGAAAAAGGCTGACGAAAGTCAGCCTTTTTTCTTTTCATCACTCGCGCCAGAGAATGTGGCACAGCTTGTGGTCTTTCTCGCGACAGAGCAGTACACGGGCAAACACATCGTTGATTTCGCCGCCATCAGTATCCGCCAGGCCAATAACCACCTCCGCGAAAAAGTCCGGGTTCAGATCGTAATCAACATGCTCTTGCCAGTCTTCGCCTGGATCGAACAGTTCGGCACCGCCACGTTCTTCAAACTGCAGATTGAACAGAATGATATCTGCCTGGTCGAGATTATCCGCTGCCAGTTCGAGAAAAATATCGTAAGCCTGCTCCAGCGTTTCGTCTTCGCTCAGGCGGTTGTTCAGATCCATTTCCATAGTGACTACCTGTTTAATATCAGTTGGGCACGTTTTACAGCAATGGGCTAAAGAAGTAAAACAGTCGTTCTGCAATCCGGTGCCAGAACGGGCGTTTAACCCACAGACGCGCGTCCAGCAAGCGAGAACGCGAAATATAATCATCCTGTACGGCAGCCAGATCGCTACCAAAACCGGCATCATCAATGACCAGCGTAATCTCGAAATTAAGCCACAAACTGCGCATATCGAGATTCACGGTGCCTACCAGGCTGAGTTCACCGTCAACCAGCACGCTTTTCGTGTGCAGCAACCCGCCTTCAAACTGATAGATTTTCACCCCGGCGGCCAGCAGCTCGGTGAAAAAGGCCCGGCTGGCCCAGCCAACAAGCACGGAGTCATTCTTACGCGGCAGAATAATGCTGACATCAACGCCTCGCTGCGCGGCGGTACAAATCGCGTGCAGCAGGTCGTCGCTGGGGACAAAATAGGGGGTCGTCATGATCAGGTATTCACGCGAGGCATAGACCGCGGTCAATAACGCCTGGTGGATAAGATCCTCCGGGAAACCCGGGCCTGAGGCGATAGTGTGGATAGTGTGCCCGCTGGCCTGCTCAAACGGCATGATATTGGCATCCGGTGGCGGTGGAAGGATCCGCTTCCCGGTTTCTATTTCCCAGTCACAGGAATAGACAATCCCCATGGCGGTAGAAACGGGGCCTTCCATGCGCGCCATCAAATCGACCCATTGGCCAACGCCAGCATCCTGTTTGAAGTAGCGTGGGTCCACCATATTCATGCTGCCGGTATAGGCGATGTAATTGTCGATCAGAATCATCTTGCGATGCTGGCGCAGGTCCATGCGACGCAGAAACACACGCATCAGATGGACCTTTAAGGACTCGACAACCTCAATTCCGGAATTGCGTAGCATGTCGGCCCACGGGCTGCGGAAAAACGCCACGCTGCCCGCCGAATCGAGCATCAGGCGGCAATGTACACCGCGCCGCGCCGCGGCCATCAGTGACTCCGCGACCTGATCGGCCATCCCACCCGGCTGCCAGATATAAAACACCATCTCTATGTTATGGCGGGCAAGCTGAATATCGCGAATCAATGCCTGCATGACATCCTCAGAAGAGGTCAGAAGCTGTAGCTGGTTGCCTTTTACCCCCGCAATGCCCTGGCGGCGTTCGCAGAGTTTGAATAGTGCGCTCGCCACGCTACTGTTTTCGGTAGCGAAGATATGGTGGTAAGTCTTAAGGTCTTTTAACCATTTCGCGGTCGAGGGCCACATCGCGCGCGCGCGTTCCGCACGGCGTTTACCGAGGTGCAATTCTCCGACGGACAGGTAGGCAATAATCCCCACTAGCGGCAGGATATAAATGATCAGCAGCCATGCCATGGCAGAGGGTACCGCGCGCCGTTTCATCAGGATGCGTAGCGTCACACCCGCGATGAGCAGCCAGTACCCCAGAATGATCAGCCAACTCACTACCGTGTAGAAGGTTGTCATAACAAAAAATCCTTTTCAAAACCTGATATAAGGAGTTTACGCATAAGGATTCATCTGGCAAATAAAAACGGCACTGAAAAGGGCTGGTCTGGTGACGGCGAGGGTTTATAATGGAGCTTCTGTGTCAGGAAAGAGTCGTAGACATGAAGCGTAGTAGAACGGAAGTGGGGCGCTGGCGCATGTCCCGACAGACCAGTCGCCGCAAGGCGCGCTGGCTGGAAGGGCAGTCCCGGCGCAATATGCGTATCCACTCAATAAGAAAGTGTATTCTTAATCGACATCGCAACGCGTTAGTTTTTGATTTTTACGGGTTCTGATGGTCCTGGGCATCTTTGTGGTGCCCATTGTTTTGCCGCAGAATCAGATTCACACAAGCGTCATATTACTGCTTTAGGTTAAACCCGCTTTATCTCTGAACGGTGTCGACGTTTCCCCCAGGAATCTTATGAATAAAGAAGCCGTCATTTTTCTCGCCTTTGCAATTATCACTGAGGTGATTGCCACCACTGCACTTAAAGCGTCTGATAGTTTTACCCGCCTGGTGCCCAGCGCCATCAGCATTCTCGGTTATTGTATCGCCTTCTGGTGCCTGACCATTCCCATGCGCACTATGCCTACAGGGGTGATTTACGCTATCTGGTCCGGGGTGGGGATTGTATTAATTGGTACCGCCGGCTGGATTATGCACGGACAGAAACTGGATATTCCGGCGATGCTGGGAATGGGATTAATTATTGCTGGTGTGGTGATTATTAATTTGTTCTCAAAAACCGTTGCCCATTAATAGCCAGTAAAACAAAGGGGCAATGTGTTCTCTTGCCCCTTTGTTATTTCTGGCAAATCAGAATACTTTTTTAAACGGTTTAACGATCACGTGCTGGTAAACGCCAGCCGCAATGTACGGATCCGCATCAGCCCAGGCCTGCGCCGCTTCCAGAGATTCAAATTCAGCGATAACGGTTGAGCCGGTAAAACCCGCCGCGCCCGGATCGTTACTGTCGACCGCTGGCATTGGGCCTGCCGTTAATAAACGACCTTCATCATGCAACAGTTGCAGACGCGCCAGATGGGCAGGGCGCACGGAGAGGCGTTTTTCGAGGGAATCAGCAACGTCTTGCGCGAAAATAACGTAAAGCACGGGGAGAGCTCCTTCATCATCAGAAAACAACTACGTTATGTGAATCCATACATGCCTGCAATGCAAAGATGAACTCGCATGAATATCCCTTGTCAGGATGTGCCTTTTTTAGCCGATTGCTATCAAAAATCAGGTTAGATGAGATGGCTGGTTGAATATGATTGCTATTTGCATTTAGAATCTAGCTTTGCTTTTTCAACTGAAACGATTATGACTTCAATGGCCCTTGATTTACCCCGTCGCTTTCCCTGGCCGACACTGTTGTCCGTTGGTATGCATGGAGCTGTCGTGGCGGTTTTATTGTATGCCTCGGTACATCAGGTTATTGAAATGCCCGCGCCTGCTCAGCCGATTACGGTGACTATGGTGACGCCGGCAGAACTGGAGCCGCCGCAAGCGGTGCAACCGCCACCGGAACCGGTTGTTGAGCCGGAACCTGAACCAGAGCCGGAACCGGTAGTCGAACCGCCAAAAGAGGCGCCGGTGGTGATTCAGAAACCTGAACCTAAGCCAAAACCCAAACCGAAGCCGAAACCGGAGAAAAAGGTCGAGCAGCCTAAGCGCGAAGCGAAACCGGTAGAACCCCGCTCGGCGGCTCCGGTAGAAAGTAACGCGCCGCCGCGCCCGGTGATGAACAGCTCACCAGCGGTTGCTACCAAACCGGTACCATCGGTCCCTGCCGGTCCGCGTGCATTAAGCCGTAGCCAGCCCGAATACCCTACGCGAGCGCAGGCGCTGCGCATCGAAGGCCGTGTTCGGGTGAAATTTGACGTATTAGCGGATGGTCGTATCGACAATGTGGAAATTCTTTCCGCGCAGCCCTCGAACATGTTTGAACGTGAAGTGAAAGCAGCCATGCGTAAATGGCGTTATGAGCCGGGTAAACCAGGTAATGGTCTTACGGTCAATATCATCTTCCGTATGGACGGTAAGTCGACAGTGGAATAAGAATGAAAAGCCTCCGCCAGGAGGCTTTTTTTGTTATGCCTGAGAGGGCAACGCGCGGGGTTTGCCGTCGTTATCCACGGCGACATAAATAAACAGCGCCTCTGTAGCTTTATAGCGCTGACCAATCGGTTCCGACGCGACCTTTTTGATCCACACTTCTACGTTAATGGTGATAGAGGTATTGCCGCGTTTAACACAACGCGCATAGCAGCACACCACATCGCCAACGGCGACCGGGCGCAGGAAGCTCATGCCATCAACGCGCACCGTCACGACACGCCCGTGGCCGATCTCTTTGGCAAGAATCGCCCCGCCCATATCCATTTGCGACATCAGCCAGCCGCCAAAAATATCACCGTTTGCGTTAGTATCTGCCGGCATTGCTAATGTGCGCAGTACAAGTTCGCCCTGAGGTGCATCCTGAGTGTTTGTCATTATTATCTCATCAATAAACAAGGGGATTTCTGGCGGGATGCTACTATGGATTTATTGCAGATAACAATTAGATAACGCGATATATGAAAAAAAACCGGGGAGCGCCTGATATCGAACTATTGCGTATGGGTAGTCTGATCGATGGGTTGTAAAAAGGGTCTCTGCATAGACCCTTTTTACATGACAGAACCACAGTGACATCCGGTTATATCACCAGGAAATAGACGACAACATAGACGGCCATCAGCAGGATAAGTTTCGGAAATGAGGTGACCCAGGTCTGTTTGTTCTTACGGTATTCCATTTTACCGACCAGCTTTCTGCCTACGGAAAATCGAACCATCACCTTCGCGACAACAAAGAAATACGCAATGAATAATGCGGGAAGGGCGATATTTGCCAGCGTCCAGCCGGACATCGTCGTGATCTGCTCGTTGCGCAGTCTTATCAGCAACATTGGGAAACAGAGAATTTCCATCACCCGGTTGATGATACTGCCGTGGCCATGTGTATGAACCGCAGTCGACGCAACGAAATTCAGCGCCTTCATCAGCACAAACCAGGTGAAAAGCAGGCCAAGGACTATTATTGTGCGTTTAGAAGGTGGAGCGTTTGTGCCAGCAGGATAAACAGGCTGCCGTGTTGATGACGGGTTAGCGGCTTCGTTTAGCGTATTAAAAACCTGATTAGGTCGATTGATATCTGAATAGCTGGTCGAAAATGGCCCCTCATGTTTTCGGACATTGGGCGGTAAGTTTTCGTCGTTGCTCATGGAGGATGTAAACCTTGTACGTAATGGAGTGACCAGTGCTCACCATCATATCTGGAAACCTCTTTACGTACCGATCATCAACTTTGGTAGGCCTTGAGAAATCGGGCCACTATCAACCGTACAATAATTTTATTTCTCTGCTTTATGAAAGGGATATTAGAAAAAATAACAATAGGTTGCCGCAATATTTTTCATTTACCCCTAGATTGTGTCGTCACGAGGATAAAAATCATTGATAATAGGGCCTTCTAATCAGAAGGCCCTATTATCATGACTA
>NZ_CBFFRL010000157.1:0-11782 GCF_965644215.1 Phytobacter sp. V69 | reverse complement strand
GCCAGTAAACCCAAGTTAATCGTAGGGATAGATTGTTTAAGCACTACCATCCTGCATCTTGAAGTTACTTGGGTATAAAACATGTCGTTTCAATTCTCTACGTCGATTCCTTTTTTCAAGGCCTGCATTCCCATTTCAATTACCCTTTACGCCAAATCTGCTCGCTGGAGAAAAAACAGCAAGACCGGCCCACCAACCTGGCGCAGCCGCCTATTCAGTTGATCGGGCAAAGCGAGCCGCTGCGCGTACTCAGAACCCTCATTGGGCGTATTGCCCCGGCCAACGTGCCGGTGCTGATTTCCGGCGAATCCGGTACCGGCAAAGAGGTGCTGGCCGACGCTATCCAGCAGCTCAGCCTGCGCGCCAATAAGCCGTTTGTGAAAGTGAACTGTGCGGCGATCCCGTTTAACCTGCTGGAGAGCGAGCTTTTTGGCTACGACAGAGGGGCGTTTACCGGCGCGATGGCGCAGGGGAAAGCGGGCTTTTTTGAACAGGCCAACGGTGGCACGCTGTTTCTCGACGAAATCGGCGAACTGCCGCCAGAGTCCCAGGCCAAGCTGCTGCGCGTATTGCAGCATCAGGAGGTGCAACGGCTGGGCAGCACCGGCACGCTGTCTCTGGATGTGCGCGTCATCGCCGCCACCAACGCCTGTCTGCTGGATAAAATAGAGCAGCGCCAGTTCCGCAGCGATCTCTACTATCGGCTGAACACCATTTCTCTACAGTTGCCGCCCCTGCGGGAACGGGCGGAGGATATCCCGCTGTTGATCGGCTATTTCTCAACCGACCTCGACCTGCGCTATCAGCGTATTATTCGCTTTTCGCCGGACGCGGTTATCCAAATGAAGCACTACGCCTGGCCGGGCAACGTACGTGAACTGCGTAACTTACTGGAATATATGTATGTTTGTTCTGAGGACAACTATGTCGACTCGGAGGCAATCGACACCTGGTTCCGGCAAAACGGTACGCCCGCCACGCAGCAGGCAACAGAGAGCTATGCGACCAATACCCTCAATCATGTTTGCCGCTCAATGCTCAGCGCCAATATGTCGTTAAAGGCCGTTATTGATGAGACGGAAAAATGCATTCTGCGTCAGTTGCTTGATGCCCATGAAAATACCTACACCATCGCCAAACGATTAGGCGTGGCGCAGCCGACGATTGTGCGTAAGCTCCAGCGCTATAATTTGCGGGCCAAACAAGAGTGTGAATAACGCGCAGATAAACGAAAACGCCTGCGGCCAGTGGCGCGCAGGCGTTGTGCTTTTTAGGCTATCGCGGGTTTACAAGCCCAGCAATTTATCGACCATCACATTGGCTTGCAGCCAGAAGGTATAGCCGCTGCGCGGACTCACCGAGGTATACGGATTCTGATAGGTGTTCAGGCTCCCGGTTCTGGCCCCCGTCATCTGCACATTGATCTCCGGGTTCAGCATAAAGGAGGCATCCAGCCCCAGTTGGTACTCATTGCCAGACACATTCCAGCCCGTACCGCCTACCGCGTTGTACTGATCCTGTAAATAGCGTTGCTCGCGATCCGAGAGCTTCGCCCAGCGGAAAAAGACGCCATAGCTGTCAAACGGACGGCTTTGCCAGGGCGCAGACCAGGTTACCCCGGCATCCGCAATGGTTGAAATCCCCTGGTTGCCGTACGACGCAAATGTATGGGTCACGCTGCCATGTACGCTCAACGCGCTGGGCGTTGGGTTTGACGGGTCGTCGCCGCCATCGCGTCGCCAGAAGGCTTTGCTGCCCGAAAGATAAAACCCGGATACGCCCGTGTGCTGCCTGACGGGGCTACTGGTGTCGTACACTTTCGAGGTGCCATTCTGCGTGTAGTACGCATCGTTATAATCTTTGAAATTGTGGAAGCCTAAGACCTCCCAGTTAAACGGATACGCCTCCTGCTGCCAGTTCGATTTCTTCGTCACGTTGGCCACCATAATGGTAATGCCCGTGTCCAGATCATCGTCTTTGCCTTCCCATCCATTGGTGAAGGGATACGCCTCATACGTCCGCCACACGCCAATGTTCGACACGATCTCCGGGGTAAAATGATAGCCGACGCGCAGCCCCCATCCGGCATAAGGCGGCGCGGCAAACCCGGCGGTTTCTGTCAGCACGGTATTCACACAGGACATGGACACATTGCACTGAGTGATACCAAAAAAGCTACCGGGGTTACTTTTACCTGCTTCTATTTCCAGGCGGTCATTAAACATTTTTTGCTCCCAGGTAAAACGGAGCAGGTGCGCGACTTTGGGAATATACGGTGGCGGGTTCCCGGCAAGTAAACTGCCCACTTCACCACCATAATTAAGCCCGTGAACCCAGGGCACCCATAACTGCATAAAATGGATATTACTGCCGGAAATGAGCCCCATTTTATCTAAATCAAAATCAGCGCCCGCCATCAGCATCGTAATAGCCTGCCGTTTATCTGGCGTAATACCGGCACCAATACTGCCAAGCCAGTTCTGGCTGGCAATTAAATGCGGTCTGATACCGTTTTCAGAAAGCCAGACGCCTGCATCGGTAAACAGGCGTCCATCTTGCTCGGGCACGACATTTTTTTCAGCGGCTATTGCACCATACGCGAATAAGAGCGCAGACCCTGTTATCACCCACGCTAAAATCGAACGGCCAGAGGTAATAGAATGAAAATGTTCTGGCATTATTTCTACTCCTTAGAAACAAAGCATTGCATTAATATTATTGTTAAGAGGATTATTAAAC
Organism: Phytobacter sp. V69; assembly: GCF_965644215.1. NCBI lineage: Bacteria > Pseudomonadati > Pseudomonadota > Gammaproteobacteria > Enterobacterales > Enterobacteriaceae > Phytobacter > Phytobacter sp. V69. Next base: position 9,043 of record NZ_CBFFRL010000157.1, on the reverse strand, counting down.
GCATAAAAACACCAGCCCCATTAATTTATGGAGAGGTGAAAAAATTGGAAATTCTATTTATCGCAGCGGCTATGCCATTAAAAAATAACCGACGTTATGTCACAGAAATAAAAAAGGCCGTCATGGTTACTGACGGCCCGCAGGAAATAAAAAAGAAGAAAGGTAGCGCTCAGTCGCGCTCTATCGCCAGCGCCACGCCCTGGCCGCCACCGATACACAAGGTAGCCAGCCCCTTACGGGCATTGCGCTTTTTCATTTCATGCACCAGCGAGACCAGAATACGGCAGCCGGATGCGCCAATCGGATGGCCAAGGGCAATCGCTCCGCCGTTCACGTTGACCCGTTTTTCATCCCACTCCAGCACTTTACCCACCGACAGCGCCTGCGCGGCATAGGCTTCATTGGCCTCAATCAGGTCAACATCATCCAGTTGCCAGCCCACGCGCTCAAGGCAGCGACGGGTAGCGTAAACCGGCGCAATGCCCATCAGGGCGGGATCGACTCCCACGCTGGCAAAGGCACGGATACGCGCCATGATCGGCAAGTTAAGCTCCTGCGCTTTGGCTTCGCTCATCATCATCACGGCGGCGGCACCGTCATTAATGGACGACGCGTTGCCCGCGGTGACCGAGCCGGTCAGTTCAAATGCCGGGAGAGTTTGGCCAGCCCTTCTGCGCTGGCGTCGGTACGCGGTTGCTCATCGGTATCCACCAGCAGTGGGCGTCCGTCAACGGACAGTGCTTTCACCGGCACGATTTCATCGCGAAAGCGACCAGAATCAATGGCGGCACGGGCTTTTTGCTGGGAACGCAGCGCCCAGTCATCCTGGTGGGCGCGGCTGATACCGTATTCCCGCGCCAGGTTCTCGGCGGTCACGCCCATATGATAATCGTTGAAAGCATCCCACAGCCCGTTGTGGACCAGGCTGTCGATAAGCTGGCTGTTGCCCAGTCGTGCCCCGGTACGGCTGTCGGTCAGCACGTGTGGCGCACGGCTCATATTCTCCTGGCCGCCCGCTATCACCACATCGGCTTCGCCGCACTGAATGGCCTGCGATGCCAGATGCAACGCTTTCAACCCTGAGCCGCACACATCATTAATGGTGATAGCCGAAACCGTCATCGGCAGGCCGCCTTTAATCGCCGACTGGCGGGCAGGGTTTTGCCCGGCGCCTGCAGTCAGCACCTGGCCTAAAATCACTTCATCGACGGTATGCGGGTGAATGCCGCTGCGATCGAGAAGCGCCTGAACGACATAGCTTCCCAGTTCGACGGCAGAATGGTGCGATAACGCCCCCTGAAAACAGCCGATAGGCGTGCGAACCGCAGCAACGATAACGACATCTTTCATTTCTACCTCAGCGCAAATTGACCCAGGCAATAGTAGTACGTTGTTATCAAGTATTATCGTAATTGTTTAAAATTGGTGAGATCAATCACACAGGCGGGCAGGAACAGCGTCTATGGGGCAGTGCGACGGGCTAACCCGTCGCACCAGGACAGCAGAAAATCAGTTGTTTACCGGAATCACAGCACCTTTGTATTTGGTACGGATCCAGTCCTGAATCTCTTTAGAGTGCAGTACGTTCACCAGCGCGACGATGTCTTTTTTCTTCTCATCGCCACGGTGTACGGTAATGATGTTGGCGTACGGGTTGTTCTCACCGCTCTCAACTGCGATCGGGTCGTGTACCGGGTCCAGGCCCGCGTCGATGGCGTAGTTGGCGTTGATCACCACCGCGTCACCTTCGTCGTTGTTATACATCTGCGGCAGCAGCGCCGCTTCTACGTTCGGCTGGAACTGCAGCTTTTTCGGGTTCTCAACGATATCGCTGATACGCGCAGAAACTTTATCCACGCCCGGTTTCAGCTTGATCACGCCCTCTTTTTCAAAGATAGAGAGGATGCGGCCTTCTTCGGATACCGCGTCACGCATGATGATTTTGCCACCCTGCGGCAGGTCTTTCAGCGACTTGTATTTTTTTGAGTAAATACCAATCGGCTCAATGTGGATTGCGCCCGCGCTGACGAAATCATAGGTTTTGTCGCCCGCGTGGTCTTTCAGTACGCTGTTCAGGTACGGAATGTGCTGGAAATAGTTGGCGTCGATTTCACGGCCAGCCAGCGCGGTGTTCGGCAGGATGTAGTCCTGGAACGGTTTGATCTCCAGGTCGATACCCTGTTTTGCCAGGATCGGTTTCGCCTGCTCCAGAATTTCAGCGTGCGGCACGTTGGACGCGCCCACGGTCAGCTTGTCAGCCCAGGAGGAGAAGCTCATCGCACCCAAAGTCATGGCGGCAATCAGTGTCAGTGTTTTTTTCATGATGTTGGTTTCCATTATTGTTTTTAGCCTAAGTCATTCGGGTTACAGGAAGCTGGCAAGAGCGTGAATCCCCCAGGAGCTTACTGAGGTAAGTGACAGGGGTGAACAAACGTAGTCAGCGCACATGCAACCTGAAGGACGACGGGTAAATTAGCGTTTATCTAACAGAGAAGTGATGACGTCGCCGCAGTACTGGATGATGAAGACAATGATCAAAATGGTCGCTGTCGCCACCAGCGTGACATCGCCGTGGTTGCGCTGGAATCCTTCCAGATAAGCCAGATTTCCTAAGCCACCCGCACCGATAACCCCGGCCATGGCGCTGTAGCTCACCAGAGCAATCAGCGTCACCGTGATACCGGAAACCAGTGCAGGTGATGATTCAGGCAGTAATACCCGAAAAATCAATGTGCTAAGACGCGCGCCCATTGAGCGGGTCGCCTCGATAACCCCTTTGTCCACCTCACGCAGCGCAATCTCCACCAGGCGGGCATAAAACGGCGCGGCACCCACAATCAGCGCAGGCAGCGCGGCATTCGCCCCGAGGATGGTGCCGACAATCGTTTTGGTGAACGGAATCAGCAGAACAATCAGGATGATGAACGGGATCGAGCGGAACACGTTCACCACAATCGAAATCACGCTATAGAGCGCGCGGTTTTGAAATAACCCGCCGCGGGCGGTCAAAAACAGCGCCAGCCCCAGAATGATCCCTAATACAAAGGTTGCCGCACCGGAGAGCGCCGTCATGTACAGCGTCTCCTGCGTTGCTGCCCACAACTGGGCCAGTTTCAGATGCGGAAATACTGTCTCAAGCATGTTTAATCACCTCGCCTTCAATATCGCTTTGGCGTAAATCCGCGAGGATATTGTTCACCTGTTCCTCTGTGGCCACGACGTGCACCCACAGTTGACCAAACACGCCGTGGGCGGTTTGCGTCATTTTTCCATGCAAAATATTGAACGGCAGGCCGTAGCGCAGCGTCAGTTCACCCACCACCGACTGATGCGTGTTGTGCCCGGTGAAGGTCAGTTTGATCACGGTACCGTCGAGATCCGCGTTCAGCTCAGGGTTAAATTCTTCCTCCTGATACTGACCAATCTGGCGAACAAACTGGCGGGTAATCGGCTGCTGTGGGTGTGTAAAGACGCTGATAACATCGCCCTCTTCCACCACGCTGCCGTTTTCCATCACCGCCACGCGGTCACAGATTTTGCGCACCACATGCATTTCATGGGTGATCAGCACAATCGTCAGTTGGAAGCGACGGTTAATGTCCAACAGCAGATCGAGGATCTGATCGGTGGTTTGCGGATCCAGCGCGGAGGTCGCCTCATCGCACAGCAACACATCCGGGTTATTCGCCAGCGCACGGGCTATCCCCACGCGCTGTTTCTGCCCGCCGCTCAGCTGCGATGGGTAAGCATTCTCGCGACCTTTCAGCCCCACCAGATCGATCAGTTCCGCCACGCGGGCTGTGATTTTCGCTTTTGGCGCACCGGCAATCTGCATGGAAAAAGCGATGTTTTCCGTCACCGTACGCGACCACAGCAAGTTGAAGTGCTGGAAGACCATGCTGATTTTCAGCCGGGCCTGGCGCAGCTGCTCGCCCTTTGCCGCCGAGATGTCCTGACCGTTTATCACAACGCTGCCGGAGGTCGGTTTTTCCAGACCGTTCAGCAGACGAATCAGCGTACTTTTCCCGGCGCCGCTGTAGCCAATAATCCCGTAAATTTGCCCCTGCTCAACCGACAGATTGACGCTGTCCACGGCGGTAATCGACGCCTTTCCCTGGTCGAAAATCTTAGAAATATTCCTGAGAACGATCATTGCATTACTTTTCCGTTTGGCGGTTTAGCAGTATGGAAGTCCAAACGATAATAATCAGTCATGAATATAATTCAAATAACTAAATAGACATTAGATATAACTGTTGGTACTAAGCAGCGCCCATTCACACTGTTCTGCCTAATGACTTAATTCAGCAATGGTTATCTGCGTGATGCATAAACCACAGACAGACTTCCGGTAAATTGGCGAAAAACACAGCAAAAAAGCCAAATTACGGCAATCAACACATCCGGACGGCTAAGCACCTTTCCCTCCTGATGTCTAAATAGCAGTTCATATTTCTTTTCGTTCTAATCGCCGGATAAACGTTCTTTAAACAGGTAAATTGACAGACCTATCATCCGCTCATCACGTTTATCTGTGGGTGATTAACCATGTCAGTGTTGCATTCAATTAGTGAACTTATCGGCCAGACGCCGCTTCTCCAGCTGCATAAACTGGAGACCGGCCCCTGCAGCCTGTTCTTAAAACTGGAAAACCAGAACCCTGGCGGTTCCATCAAAGACCGCGTGGCGCTGTCGATGATTAACGAAGCCGAACGGCTGGGCCATTTACAGCCAGGCGGGACCATCATTGAGGCGACTGCGGGCAATACCGGCCTTGGGCTGGCGCTGATTGCCGCGCAAAAAGGCTATGCCTTGATTCTGGTGGTGCCGGACAAAATGAGCCGGGAGAAGATCTTCCACCTGCGGGCTCTGGGGGCAAACGTGGTGCTGACGCGCTCAGACGTCAACAAAGGTCACCCTGCCTATTATCAGGATTATGCCCGTTGCCTGGCGCAAGAGACGCCGGGAGCGTTTTACATCGACCAGTTTAATAACGAGGCCAATCCGCTGGCGCACTTTACTACCACCGCGCCGGAAATTTACGCCCAGCTTGACGGTGATATCGACGCGATTGTGGTCGGCGTCGGTTCCGGCGGGACGCTGGGGGGATTGCAGGCGTGGTTTGCCGAGCACTCGCCCAAAACCGAATTTATCCTCGCCGACCCGGCCGGTTCGATTCTTGCCGACCAGGTTGAAACCGGGCAGTACGGTGAGCCGGGCTCCTGGCTGGTCGAAGGGATCGGTGAGGATTTTATCCCGCCGCTGGCCCATATCGACGGCGTTAACACGGCCTATCGCGTGACCGACGCCGAGGCGTTCGCCACCGCGCGCACCCTGCTACAAACCGAGGGGGTGCTGGCCGGTTCCTCCACCGGGACGCTGCTCAGTGCCGCGCTGCGCTACTGCCAGGCGCAGACCACCGCCAAACGCGTGGTGACGCTCGCCTGCGATAGCGGCAACAAATACCTTTCCAAAATGTTCAACGACGACTGGATGCGCCAGCAGGGGTTGTTAAGCCGCCCGACGCGCGGCGATCTGACCGATTTCATTGCCCTGCGCCACGACGAAGGGGCCACCGTCACCGCCGCCCCGGATGACACTCTGGCCGCCGTGCTGGCGCGTATGCGGCTGTACGACTTCTCGCAGTTGCCGGTGCTGGAAAACGGCCACGTGGTCGGCATCGTCGATGAGTGGGATCTGATAAGCCACGTACATGGCGACAGCGCACGTTTTTCATCACCGGTGAAAGAGGCGATGACCCGCAACGTGGAAACCCTCGACAAGCACGCGCCGGAAAGCGCGCTGAGAGCCATTTTTGACCGGGGCCTGGTGGCCGTCATTGCCGACAACGACCGCTTTCTTGGCCTGATTACCCGCAGCGATGTGCTGACCACCTGGCGTAACCGACTGGAACAATAAAGGAGTACTTATGAAAACGTTGAATACTTTGAGCGTGCACAGCGGCACCTTCACCGACCAGCACGGCGCGGTGATGCCGCCGATTTACGCCACCTCTACCTTTGCGCAACCTGCCCCCGGTCAGCACACAGGCTATGAATATTCCCGCAGCGGAAACCCGACCCGCCACGCGCTGGAAACGGCGATTGCCGAACTCGAAGGCGGCACGCGCGGCTACGCGTTTGCCTCCGGGCTGGCGGCCATCTCCACGGTGCTGGAACTGCTGGATAAAGACAGCCATATCGTTGCGGTGGATGATGTTTACGGCGGCACGTATCGCCTGATTGAAAATGTCCGCAAGCGCAGTACCGGCCTGCGGGTGAGTTGGGTGAAGCCCGATGACCTGGCGGGGCTGGAAGCGGCCATTCGTCCAGATACGCGTATGATCTGGGTTGAGACGCCGACCAACCCGCTGCTTAAGCTGGCGGATCTGGAGGCGATTGCGGCGGTCGCGCAGCGGCATAAGGTCCTGAGCGTGGCGGACAACACCTTTGCCTCGCCGGTTATCCATCGCCCGATTGAGCTCGGTTTCGATATTGTGGTGCACTCCGCCACCAAATATCTGAACGGCCACTCTGACGTGGTGGCCGGGCTGGCGGTGGTGGGCGATAACCCGGCGCTGGCGGAAAAGCTGGGCTATTTGCATAACGCCGTGGGCGGCGTGCTCGACCCGTTCAGCAGTTTCCTGACGCTGCGCGGGATCCGCACGCTGTCATTGCGCCTTGAGCGCCACAGCAGTAACGCACTGGCGCTGGCCCAGTGGCTGGAGCAGCAACCGCAGGTGGAAAAAGTGTGGTTCCCGTGGCTGCCGTCGCATCCGCATCATGCGCTGGCGCGTAAGCAGATGGCGCTGCCCGGCGGAATGATTTCGGTGGTGGTGAAAGGCGATGACCAGTACGCGGCGCAGGTTATTAGCAAGCTGAAACTGTTTACGCTGGCCGAGAGTCTGGGCGGCGTAGAGAGTCTGGTAAGCCAGCCCTATAGCATGACGCACGCCTCTATCCCGCTGGAGCAACGGCTGGCGAACGGCATTACGCCGCAGCTGATTCGGCTGTCGGTGGGGATTGAAGCGGCGGACGATTTGATTGCCGACTGGCAACAGGCACTGGCGTAACGGCATTGACCTTCCCCGGTGGCGCTGCGCTTACCGGGGCTACAGGTGGTCATTATCGTATGCACGGTGCGGTCTGCCCCACCCTCACCCCAGCCCTCTCCCTCAGGGAGAGGGAGAAAATCAGTACCCGGATTAGGCGTTTGCGTCGCCATCCGGGAGCGAACACGGGGGGAGAAAACAGGCTCGAACGGTACCCTCTCCCTGAGGGAGAGGGTTAGGGTGAGGGGGAAATGCGGCTTAACGCTTATCGATGCCGTTGAGGATCTCCAGCGCATCGGCGGAAAGGGTCAGCTGTGCGCTGGCCAGGTTTTCCTGCAGATGCGCAGGCGACGAGGTGCCCGGAATCAACAAGATATTGGGCGAACGCTGCAGCAGCCACGCCAGCGCAACCTGCATCGGCGTGGCGTTCAGGCGCTCTGCCACATCGTTCAGCTCGCCGGATTGCAGCGGCGTAAAGCCCCCCAGCGGGAAGAATGGCACGTAAGCAATGCCCTGCGCGTTCAGCACATCAATCAGCGCGTCATCTTCACGGTTTGCCACGTTATACATGTTCTGCACGCAGGCAATCGGCGTCATCGCCTGGGCATCGGCAACCTGTTTCGCCGTCACGTTACTCAGCCCGATGTGACGAATCAGTCCGCGTTCTTTTAACGCGATCAGGGTTTCCAGTTCGGCTTCCAGTGAACCTTCCGCCGGCCCGTGTACACCGTGCATGCTGCGCAGGTTCACCACTTCCATGGCATCCAGCCCCAGATTACGCAGGTTATCTTCTACCGCGCGGGTCAGTTCCCCGGCGCTGAACGCAGGCAACCAGTTGGCTTTGTCATCACGACGCGCCCCAACTTTAGTCACGATGCACAGCTCTGCCGGATACGGGTGGAGCGCTTTTTTGATTATCTGATTAGTAACATGCGGACCATAAAAATCGCTGGTATCGATATGGTTAACGCCCGCAGCCACAGCGTCACGAAGCACCTGAATCGCCTTCGCTTCATCTGCCGGCGGCCCGAACACGCCCGAACCTGCCAGTTGCATTGCGCCATAGCCCAGACGACCAACTTTGCGGTCGCCAAGACGATAAGTAAGCGTGGGTTGAGACATGGAATACCTCCTGGGTGATAAGTGAACACATTGTAGGACGGCGCAGGCAGAGGCAACAGCGTAATCTGTGCGTTGCTACGCGAGGAGGTGGTTTCTCATACAAATGAAAGGATAATCTCTGCCCGGCTACCGAAATAACAAACCTCTGATATAGTAAATCTATAGCTAATGAGGCCGCCCTATGAAATTTCCTGAAATACCAGAAAACGAAACCGAGCGTCTGAAATCACTGTATATGATGGATCTGCTGGATAAAAAGGATGATGAACGCTTAGACCGCCTGACCCGACTGGCTAAAACCGCGTTCGACGTTCCGATTGGCTTAATCAGCCTGTTAGATCGTGACCGCCAGTGGCTGGTCTCCTGTAGCGGAGAAGTGAGCGTTCGTGAGACGTCTCGCAATATATCTTTCTGTGCACACGCGATCCTGGCACAAGGGATTTTTATTGTGAAAGACGCCAGCGTTGATGAACGTTTTCACGATCACCCGTTTGTTGCCGGTGATCCACATATACGTTTTTACGCGGGTTGCCCGGTGCGTCTGCCGGATGGTTCGATCGCCGGAACAATATGTATTATCGATGACGTACCGCGCGATTTTACCCCGGAAAATATCAACACGTTGCTCGATCTGGGTGCCATCGTGGAAGATGAGTTCTATATCATCAGCATGGCGATGACCGACACACTGACCGAACTGCCCAATAAGCGCGGCTTCTACAAACTGGGTGAAAAACGTTTCGCGTGGTTAACCGATAATAAACGTTCGTTTAGCCTCATTTACCTTGATGTGGAAGGCGGATTCAACTCCGAAGTGCAACGCTAAGCCGCCAATCTTAGCTCTGCAAACACCACAGACGGTTGCCTGAA
>NZ_CBFFRL010000156.1:0-11822 GCF_965644215.1 Phytobacter sp. V69 | reverse complement strand
AGCGGGCATCGTGAAAAGTCTATGTCAAAGAAAGGGTTATGTTCTCATAATTGACGATTAAATCGCACCTTCCTTAGACGGTAATATTCTGGCGAACGGTCGCGGCGATAATTATTTCGTCAGCGGCAAGAATATTAATGAGATGAAAATATTCCGTCAGGCGCTGGCGACAAAAAGTGGCAGTGATTATGTCGCCGCCGATATTATGACGGTGCCGTTATTAGATAAAGCGACTGTCGCGACCTATGCTACGGCCATTCGTGAAAATGGCGATGAGCATGGCCGCGTGACGGGCGCGTTACTCATTTTCTTCGACTGGGCACCGCAGGCGACCGGCGTGGTAAAAAGCGTACGCCTGAGCGAAGAAGAGTGGCAGCGGACACGCTGTATGATTGTGGATTCCACCTTCCGCGTGATTGCCTCGTCCGATGGCAATACTGGCGATCTGTACCCACTGCGCCATGACGGTAAGTCGTCCGGGTTCTACCAGACCAATGACGACCGTACGGTGTCATTTGCCTTAACGCCGGGGTACGAGAGCTATCAAGGATTAGGCTGGTTCGGGGTGATTGAGCAGAAGTCTGCGGCGGAATAATACGCTGTATGGATGCGGGCTCGATCTGCTCCCTCTCCTCTTAGGGGAAAGGGTTGGGATGAGGGGAACAGACCGCAGAGGAATAAAACAAATAACCCGGCGCGATAAAGTAGCCCGGATAAGGCGCGTCTTCGCCTCATCCGGGAATGTCGCCTTAGCCCCCCAGATACATCTTCTTCACTTCCGGGTTGGCGAGCACATCCTTTGCCTCACCGGAGAGCACTATTTTGCCGTTTTCCAGCACATAGGCCCGGTCGGCAATTCGCAGCGCCGCCGTGGCGTTTTGCTCAACCAGCAAAATGGTGATGTTCTCCTCACGCAGCTGGCGAATGGTGGCAAACAGCTCGCCCACCACCTTTGGTGCCAGACCCAGGCTTGGCTCATCGAGCATCAACAGCACCGGCTCACTCATCAGCGCGCGGGCGATGGCGAGCATCTGCTGCTCACCGCCGCTCATCGTTCCCGCCATCTGTTTACGTCGCTCTTTCAGGCGCGGAAACAGACTGTACATCCGGTCACGCAAACGGGTGAAATTCGCCAGATTGTTATACGCCCCCATCCGCAGGTTCTCTTCGATGGTCAGGTTGGTGAAAATTTTTCGCCCTTCTGGTACCAGCGCCAGCCCTTTACGCACAATGTGGTGCGTCTGACTGCGGGAGATATCTTCATTGAGAAAATTGACCGTCCCGGTGGAGCGCACCATGTTGATGATGCCGTTCAGCGTCGAGGTTTTCCCCGCGCCGTTGCTGCCAATCAGGGTTACGATTTCCCGGTCATTAATCTCAATATCGACGCCTTTCAGCCCCTGAATGACGCCATAAAACACTTTCAGCTCACGAGCGCTAAGCATAATCAACGTCCCCCAGGTAGGCGGAGATCACCTCCGGATGTTGAATGGCGTCGGCCATCAGTCCGCTGAATAGCGGTTTGCCATATTCCAGCACCATCACCCGCTCACACAGGGCGTTTACGAACGGCATATCATGCTCAATCAACAACACGCTCAGTTGGTAATCCTTACGCATGCGGAAAATCAGGCTGGCCAGATCTTCCGTCTCTTTCGGGTTCATCCCGGCAGCGGGTTCATCCAGCAACAGCAGTTTCGGCCCCGTTGCCAGCGCTCGGGCAATCTCCACTTTACGCTGGTTGCCATAGCTCAGGTTGGTGGCCTGCATGTTGGCGTAATCGGCGATACCGATATAGTCCAGCAGCGCCATCGCCTTTGCCCGGGCCACGCGTTCGGCCGGGAAATAGCGGCCAATGTGCAGCGCCGCTTCCAGCAATGAATAGTGGCTGCTGTGATCCAGGCCGACCATCACGTTTTCCAGCACGGTCATCGAGTTAAACAGGCGGATGTTCTGGAAGGTACGCGCAATCCCGGCGTTCACCACCTTGTTCGGTTTCAACCCTTTAAGCGGTTTGCCATCCAGCAGCACGCTGCCGCCGGATGGCTTGTAGTTGGCCGTGATGACGTTAAACAGCGTGGTTTTCCCTGCGCCGTTGGGGCCAATCAGGCCAAAGATTTCGGCTTCATCAACGTGAAAGCTGACGTTATCAATCGCGCGCAGGCCGCCGAACTGCATGACGACTTCCTGCACGTCGAGGATAGCTTTATTTGACGTCATGACGGCGTCTCCCGAAGCGAACTTGCCACACTTCTTTCTTGCCCAGCAGACCTTCGCGGGCGAACAACATAATGATCAGCAGCAGCAGTGAGAACACCACCATACGCAGCCCCGGATAAGAGCCGAGATCGTGACCGAACAGCGACAGCGGCTGGTCAAGGAAGCGCAGCCATTCGCCGCTTCCCACTACCACGATGGTGCCGAGCAGTGCGCCCGTGGTGCTGCCCAGACCGCCCAGCACAATAATGATCAACAGCTGGAAGGTGAGCATAAAGTCGAACAATCCCGGCGCGATAGTGGTCAGTAACGAGGCCAGCAGCCCACCGCCGATGCCTTCGAAAAAGGCGCTGGTGGCAAACGCGCAGGTTTTGATACGAAACGTGTTCACCCCCATGGCGATGGCGGCGTCTTCATCATCGCGAATCGCCTTCATCATGCGGCCATATTTCGACCAGACCAGTTGCAGGATCATCCCCGTTGCCGCCAGCGCAAACAGCCCGCACCAGAACAGCAGATGCGGCTGCTGAGGAATATCATTGAGCCCAATCGCGCCGTTGGTGACCTGCGGATTATTGATGGCAAGAATTTTGATAATGAAACCAAAACCCAGCGTCACAATTGCCAGATAGTCACCGCGTACGCGAAAGACCGGAAAGGCGAGGCAGACCGCAAGGAAAGCGGCGCACAAACCGCTGATGAGCAGCGCAGGTAAGAAGCTGGCATGCAGCATCAGGATAAACGGCGTGGGCGCGGTCATCTCGAACATGTCGATTTTGCTGTCGCTGGAGAGAATAAACAGCGCGGTGACATAGGCACCGACGGCGACAAATCCGTTCGGTTCCAGTGATAACTGCCCGGTCACGCCGTTAATCAGGTTGTAGCTCACCGCCAGAATCATAAAGACAAAAACGGTACTGATAACCCGGATAATGTAGTCATTGAAAACCAGATTCATCCCGGCCAGTAGCGCAATGGCGATAATAATAATGACCAGGTTACGCCCCTGAGCGCCGAGAGTGGTTGAAGCGTTAAACATTAGAAGCGGCTCCTTTCCAGACGTTCGTCACCCATAATGCCCACCGGGCGGAACAGCAAGACCAGAATCAAAAACATAAAGGCGAAAGCATCTTTGTAGCCCCCCAGTTCGGGGTACAGGGCGACGGCGACCACTTCGGTAAAACCGAGGATAAACCCGCCCAGTACTGCGCCGGTGACGCTACCAATCCCACCGAGTACGGCGGCGGCAAAGGCTTTCAGGCCAATCAGTACCCCCATCAGCGGGTCGATAGTTGGGTAGCTGATGGAGTAGAACACCCCGCCGAGGGCGGCGAGGCTGCTGCCCAGCGCAAACACCAGCGAGATGATGCGGTTTGCGTCGATGCCCATCAGGCGCACCGTATTAACGTCGAACGCCACCGCGCGGATCGCCATCCCATAACGGGTGCGGTAGAGCAGCCAGAGGATCGCCAGTAGCAGAAGCACGGTGATCACCGGCACGATCCACGCCACGTTGGTGATGATGATGTGACCAAAGGTCAGGGTGTTGTTGAACCAGTCCGGCGAAGAAAAGAAGCGCGAACTGCCGCCGAAGAGGACGTTGAACAGGTTTTCCAGGAAGAAGCTGACGCCGATGGCGGTGATCAGCATGGAGATTTTTGATGCCTGACGCAGCGGGCGATAGGCCACCCGGTCGATAAACATCCCCAACAGGCCGCAAAGCGCGAGCGTCAGTAAAACGGCTACCCCGAAGGGCAGCCCAATTGAAGAAAAAAGAAACAGGGTCGCAAACGCGCCGACCATCATGACATCCGCATGCGCGAAGTTGATCAGGCGCAGGACCCCATACACCATGGTGTAGCCAATGGCGATCAGGGCGTACATGCCGCCCAGACTCATGCCATTGACGACCTGCTGGAGAAAAATGGTGCCATCCATCTAATTTTATAACCTCTTGTTACTGCTTACGGATTCACCACAGTTTTGAATGCCAGCTGGCCATCTTTCACTTCGTTAATCACTGCGCTACGAATGGCGTCGCCGTCTTTCAGGGTTAACGTACCGGTTACGCCCTGGAAGTCTTTGGTGGCGCGGATTTTTTCGTTCACGCAGACGCGATCGTGCGGATCGCTACACTGGTTCATGGCATTGACGATCACGTTGTACGCGTCGGCCGCCATTGCACCCCAGGTATGGGTTGGAGATTTGAATTTCTCTTCCCAGCCTTTAATAAAGGTTTCGCCCGCCGGGGTTTGCTCTTTGGCGTTCGGTGAGTAGTAGTCGGTGGTCATGTAACCGTTAACTGCATCTTTACCCACATCAAAGAACACCGGGTCCGCGGCCAGGCCATCGCCGCCAACAACCGGTTTGCTTAAGCCCAGCTGTTTTGCCTGAACGGCAATCAGCGCGCCTTCGGTGTAGTAAATCGGCATGTAGATCATGTCGACGTTTTTGGCTTTCACGCTGGAGAGTTGCGCTTTAAAGTCTTTGCTGCCGGCAGGTGCCTGAACTTCGATAGGAATGGTGCCGCCGTTTTTCAGGAACTGCGCGCGGAAGGCTTTGGCCAGACCTACGGAGTAGTCGTTGCTGCTGTCAAAGACGATAGCCGCGGTTTTCGCGTTCAGATCGCGTGATGCCAGGTTGGCACCCACTACGCCCTGGAAGCTGTCGGAGAAGCACACGCGGCTCACATAAGGGTGGTTACGGGTGACGCGGTCGTTGGTGGCGGTAGAGGAGACCAGCGGGGTTTTGCTGTCGTCGGCGATTTTAACCATCGCCAGCGTGTTGCCGGAGGTCACTTCGCCGATCACGGCGTCCACTTTGTCGCTGGAAACCAGGCGCTGCATGGCATTCGCCGCTTCGACTTTGTCACTCTTATCGTCGATCACGATAAGCTTAACGGTGTCGCCGTTTTTCAGCGTTGGGGTGATGCTCTGAATCAGTTCCAGACCTTTCTGTGAAGGCTGACCATATCCGCTGAGCGGCCCGCTCAGAGGCAATACCACACCGATTTTAATCTCTGCTGCCAGTGCGCTGTGCGCCCCTGCCAGGCCGGAAATCAGTACTGCCATTAAAGAGACTTTCCCACAAAAACTCTTCATTGTTACCTCACCGTCCGTCAGTTAATTGTGAATGTTGAATCATCAAATACCGCGTAACACTGAATACCGATGCGCCCGGCGCCGTGTGGCCGGTTCGTCTGGAATGCGCTGCTGTGTCGTACTGACTTCTTCCGTAAGCCTGAGCCCGATATTTTCGTTAGAGACGAAAGTCGGAAGAAAGGAATATTAATTAATGGGCAAGCCTTTTGATTCGCCAGAGATATTTCCGGCGGCAATTTCCATCAATAACGGATTCACCTTACATCCATTAATTGAATTTTTCTCATCCATTCTTCTTATAGATTTATCGTGCGTAATAGCACTGTTTTGGAACACTAAAATAGTGCGTTGCTCTTTTCTGGTGCGTGAATAGTGATGAGATCACATTGTAGTAAATATTTTTATTGCCAGGCTGATGGGATGGTGTGGATTTAAAGATTAATATTTTCACAAGCGTTTTGTACATTTTGTTTGTCAGCATAAAACACTGCATAATTGCAATAAACATGGTAAATAAGGCCTGTGATAGCGACAGTTGACAATAATAAAACCCTTGTTATTCTGCATAAGTAGTCAGTCTTTACTTAATTTTTTTCAGAAATGTTATTTCTGCGTTAATTTATTTTCAGTCTTATCCTGAGGGGGATAAATAATGAATATCCAAAAGCCCTATCTGCTTTTTCTTGGTGATGCGCATGACCAACTGGCAGCAAAAGTTGCCGATGGGATTAAACAATGGCACCCGGAATATTGCGTGGGCCAGTATCGTATGGCGAATTGCCATGCCGATTGTCAGTTAACGGATATGGATATTGATGCTGCGGTAAAAGCCGGCGCAAAAACACTGGTGGTGGGTGTTGCTAACCGTGGCGGTATTATTTCAAAAGAGTGGATTTCAGTGCTGAGTGCGGCGCTGGAAAATGGAATGGATTTAGCGGCTGGCCTGCATAATAAACTGGCCGATGTCCCCGAGTTAAAAGCGCTGGCCGACAGCCTGGGCCGCAATCTGTTTGATGTGCGCCATCCAATGCAGCAATACCCGGTTGCCAGCGGGCGTAAACGCAGTGGTAAACGTGTGCTGCCTGTCGGAACCGACTGTTCGTGCGGCAAAATGTACACCGCACTGGCCATTGAAAAAGAGATTCTGGCGCGCGGCGGTAAAGCCACGTTCCGCGCCACCGGGCAAACCGGCATTCTGATCAGCGGCGCAGGCGTGAGCGTTGACGCGGTGGTCTCCGATTTTGTCTCTGGCGCGGTGGAAACGCTCGCCCCGGCGAACGATGCAGATCACTGGGATATTATTGAAGGGCAGGGGTCGCTGTTCCATCCCTCTTTCGCGGGCGTGACGACTGGCCTGATTCACGGCGCGCAGCCGGATGCGCTGGTGCTGTGCCACGAACCGACCCGTACCCATATGCGTGGCGTGGATTACCCCATCCCGGAGATCGCCGATTGTATGGCACTGAACCTGAAAATGGCGCAGCTGACCAACCCGGATGCCCGTTTCGTGGGGATTTCGCTGAATACGTCCGCCCTGAGCGACGCCGATGCGCGGGCGTTGATGGCTGAGCTGGAAGCCCGTTACGATCTGCCGGTGGTGGATCCGTTCCGCCAGGGCGTTGGCGCGATTGTTGATGCGCTGGCGGCACTGTAATGGAACTGACCATCGCCCATGAACGCTGGCCGTTGCGCCATGCGTTCACCATCGCCAGGGGGAGTCGTACCGTGGCCGATGTGGTGAGCGTTACCCTCCAGCTCCAGGGATTTACCGGGCGCGGCGAATGCTTGCCCTATGCACGCTATGGCGAATCGGTTGCCAGCGTTATTGCGCAAATCGAAAGCCTGCGTCCTGCGCTGGCGGCGGGGATGACGCGCAGGCAACTGCAAAATGCGCTGCCTGCTGGTGCGGCGCGCAATGCGCTGGACTGTGCGTTCTGGGATCTTGAGTGTAAAGCGGCCGGGCAGAGTATCTGGCAACACGCAGCGTTACCCGCGCCGCACAGTCTGCACACGGCGTATACCCTGTCGCTCGATACCCCCGCGCGCATGCAACAGATGGCGCAGGAGAACGCCTGGCGTCCGCTGCTTAAGCTCAAGCTTGCCGATGACGAAGACATTGCTCGCGTGAGCGCCGTGCGCGAAGGGGCACCCCAGGCCAGACTGATTGTGGATGCCAACGAAGGCTGGGATGAGGCGATTTATTTGCGTCAGGCTCCCGAGCTGGCGCGCCTTGGCGTCACGCTTATCGAGCAGCCGCTCCCGGCAGGAAAAGATGCCGTGCTGGCGCAGTTGCCGCATCCTGTGCCGCTGTGTGCCGATGAATCCTGCCACGATCTGGCCTCCCTCGGGGCTATCGCCGGGTGCTACGAGATGGTGAATATCAAGCTGGATAAAACCGGCGGATTAACCGAAGCGCTGCGCGTGCGGGAAGAGGCCACGCGACTTGGCCTGCAGATCATGGTGGGCTGCATGGTCAGCACATCGCTATCGATGGCGCCCGCCGTGGTGGTGGCGCAGCAGGCAAGCGTGGTCGATCTCGACGGGCCACTGTTACTGGCGGACGATCGGGAACATGGGTTGCGTTACGACGGCAGTGAACTCTTTCCACCAACCCCGGCGTTGTGGGGTTAGTGGCGCAATGATGTAAGGAGAAGGACATGTCACGCACGGTTTACCTGAACGGGGAGTATGTGCCGGAAGACGAGGCCAAAATTTCCGTTTTTGACAGGGGTTTTTTATTTGCCGACGCGGTGTATGAAGTCACGGCGGTGGTGAACGGCAAGCTGGTAGATTTCGCCGGCCATTTTGCGCGGCTGGCGCGATCCTGTCGCGAACTGGGCTTAACCCTGACGCTGGCGCAAGACGATCTGCGCGAGATCCATCAGCGCCTGATCGTGGAGAATGCGCTCACGGAAGGGGGGATCTATTTGCAGCTGACGCGCGGAAACAGCGGCGATCGCGATTTTCACTATCCACCGTCGCAAACGCCCGCCACGCTGGTGCTGTTTACCCAGGCACGTCCGGTTGTTGATCATCCTGCTGCCAGTAAAGGCATTCGCGTGGTGACCTGCCCGGATATTCGCTGGCAGCGTCGGGATATTAAAACTGTTCAACTGCTGGCTCCCTGTCTGGCGAAAGCCTGGGCCGAAGCTAACGGCGCGGATGATGCGTTTCTGGTGGAAGATGGCTTTATTACCGAAGGCAGCGCCTGTAACTGCTATATCGTGACGGCGGATAAAACCATCGTCACGCGGCCGCTGAGCAATAATATTTTGCACGGTATTACCCGCAAGGCGCTATTCCGCCTGGGCGAGGAGCACGGCATTACTTTCGAAGAGCGGTTGTTTACGCCGGAAGAGGCGCGCCGGGCGAGCGAGGTGTTTATCAGCTCCGCCACCACCTTTGTCTGGCCGGTTATCAGCGTGGACGGTCAGCAAATTGGCGACGGCACACCTGGCGAGATAACGAAGCTGTTGCGCAGCATTTACCTTGAGATGGTGGGGTAAGGTTTTCCCGGATGCGGCGTCCGGTTTTGTAGCCCCGGTAAGCGCCACCGCCACCGGGGAATTCCCCGGTGGCGGCTACGCCTTATCCGGGCTACAGTGCCGTAGCCCGGTAAGCGTCAGCGCCACCGGGGATTTTTCCTGGATGTGCTC
This sequence comes from Phytobacter sp. V69, assembly GCF_965644215.1. Classification (NCBI taxonomy): domain Bacteria; kingdom Pseudomonadati; phylum Pseudomonadota; class Gammaproteobacteria; order Enterobacterales; family Enterobacteriaceae; genus Phytobacter; species Phytobacter sp. V69. The sequence continues at coordinate 2,848 of NZ_CBFFRL010000156.1, read as the reverse complement.
TGGTGAGGGGGAACAGACCAACCCCCTTAATGCGGATAATACTCCCACCACAGGCGATGCAATGCATACCACTTATCGACCGGCTCGGGGAATTTCTCCCACGGCTTATCAATAATGTAATGCACATTCTTCACCCGGCTAAAATCCCACATCTGCGGGTGCTGTAATTGCAGCGTCTTTAATGCGTTATAGCCATAATGCAGCGGCACCCAGCGGTCGCGGAAAACGTCGTTGAGAAAATCCTGCTCGGCAAACACGTAGTCGGAGATATCCGCTATGGCGGCCAGTTGCGCCATCATCCCGTCGTACACGCCCTTGTCCGGTGTTAACAGCAGAAACCCACCGTTCAGATAGTTATCCAGCGTAGCGGGCGGATGTGCCGTCATCTGCGCGTCTTCACACCAGCTGTAATAACAATTCTCCGGCTGCCAGCTTTCCGGGTAGCTGGCGATACGGTTGGGATTACAGCGGCACGCGTGGCAGGCGGCAATAAAGCCTGCTTGCAGCGGTAGCTCGAACACCTCATTCATGTTCTGCACCACCAGCATATCGGCGTCGAGAAATGCCACGCGCTCATATTCATCGAGCGTCCATACCGCCAGTTTGCTCCACACGTCGGCGAAACGGGCATTGGCGTAGCGGTGCGCCAGCGTCGGATCGGGGCCAAGAATCGGCACCTCCCGAATCACACACCCGGCATCGCTTAACGTTCGGCGCGTGTCATCTCCGATGGCGGGCGTCACCATTACCACCAGCGGCCACGGCGAGCCGCTTTTCTGCAACGAGCGACGTAGCGCCTTCACGCCCGGTACGTATCCGGGCTGGGTGAGCAGCGTCACCCAGGCGAACACCGCACTCATGCCAACAGCTCCGTCATAAAATCATTGAGGAACTTGCCGTGGGGATCGAGCGCCCGGCGCACCTCCTGGAAGGCGGGAAGCTGCGGATACAGCGCGGGCCAGTCATACAGGCTGGCATCAAAATATTTGCCCCAGTGCGGTTTCCCGCCCTCGCTCGCAAGTAGCTTCTCGACGGCGCGTAAAAAGGCCAGCCCCTCTTCGGACAGGGAACCGTCCTCGGCGTAATAGACCACAAAGCCGAAGAAGCAGGTGGGCTGCTGCCAGGCCGGGCTCACCCAGGCGCGGGATGGCCCGGTACAGCGCAAAATGATCGGGTAGTGCATATGGGGCTGTTCGCGGGCGTGCCACTCGCGGATCCTGGCGATCAGCGCAGGGGCGCGGTCCATTGGTATGCCGATCTCAATGTTGATCTGCGGGGTAGCAATCCCACGACAGAACACCTGATAGACATCGCCAATCACGTCGGAGAAATCTTTAAAGCGCGTCACGGTGCGAAACGGTTTGCCGTTCTCATCCACGATGCGGGTATCGTTACGCATATGCTGGAGGGTGTTTTCCACCGCGACATTCATCTGGTCGCTGGTCTCTTCCAGCGTCAGCAGATCGCCATGGTTATCCCGCCAGGCCTGACGTTCATCGTTATGCGCTTCCCGGGCATTCCACGCGTGGACTTTGTTTTCGTCCACAAACCACCAGGCTTTACTGAATGTCCATTGCTGATTCCAGGCCAACAGATCCTGTTCGAGCGTTTCGGCGCTATGGGCGCTTTTAAAACAGGTAAACAGCGTGGCAGGGCGCGTGCGCAGTGTAACAGCGCTGATGGCACCCAGCGTTCCCAGCCCCAGCTGTGCCGCCGCAAACCACGGATGCTGATTATCCAGCGTATGAATCTGTCCCGCTGCATCAATTAGCCGGATAGAGAGAGCCTCATCTGCCAGCGAGCTTTGCTGCATCCCCTGGCCGTGGGTCCCGGTAGAGATGGCACCGGCCAGCGTCTGGGAGGCAATCACCCCCGGCGACGCATTGAGCATGCGGTTCATTGAGGTGAGTACTTCATACACCTCATGCAGCGGTGTGCCACCGGCAAAGGTCACGCTATCGTCGTTCACCGCCAGCAAACCGCGCAGGTTTGACAATTCAATCAGGACATCCTGCGGCTGGGTGACCGCCAGCATGCGTCCCGGTGACATGCGGCTGCCCATAATGCGCACGCGCCCCTGACAGCTGGCGATAGCCTTCTGCAACTGCGCTTCGTTTTCTGGCGCGATAACCGCACGTTCCTGTGCCAGAGTAGTGTTTTGCGCCCAGTTCAGAACGCGTGCATCGTCTGGAACCGGGTGTGGCTGGCGGCGCGGAAACAGGGGAAACAATGTGGTCATCAGCGGCTCCTCTGGTTGAATTGATCCCACTCTACAGCATAGTCCCTCAAAGGAAAGCGTGAGATACATCTCGTTTATTTACCGCCGTTATTGTGCCTTATCGCGATGACAGAGGGCGGTAAGTTTCAGCTATATCATTTACTTACCCTCAAAAAGAGGGGCGATTAAAGGTTGACCGTCGCGCCGCAGGTTTTTATCCTCGACACAGGGCCCTGTTTCCCGAAAGGGGCAGAGTTAATTTGTGAAAATTGTTGAGGAGAAAGTCATGTCTGTTCCTGTTGTCGCAATATTTCTCGCCAAACCAGGCACTGAAGAGATTGTTGAGGGGCTGTTCAAAGGCGTAATCGAAACAACGTTGCAAGAGAAAGGCTGTGTGGTTTATCAACTGAACAAGGATAGTGCAAACCCACGCCGGTTTATCTGGACGGAAGAGTGGGCGTCGGCAGAAGACCTGGAGGTCCATCTGGCTGCACCGCATATCCAGACGCTGTTTGCGGCCCTGCCGCAGTACATCGAGTCTTCCGAGGTTATCAAGGGAAGGTGCGATTTAATCGGTGGGGTTCAGTGGAGTCCTTAGCTGTATTAGCCTTACCTTAGCTGAGCTGTATT
>NZ_CBFFRL010000155.1:0-11843 GCF_965644215.1 Phytobacter sp. V69 | reverse complement strand
TGAAAGTCTGATGTTCATGGTCTGAGCATGATCCCCTGACAGCATGAAATCAAGCAGTTTCAATGATCACGGGTATAATATGTGTTGTCCGCCTTATATGGGGCATTAATCGGTTATTGTTTTCCATGCTTAATTTCCTTTCATAAATTGAAAGCGTGGTCATTTTATCCAGGAATAGCTTTGGAACTGTGATATAGATCGACAACAACCGACACCAATAAAAATAAACCATTGTTTTTGGTCTATGTGGTAGATCGATATGCAGTTTTGTAAGGTCTCTGTTAATAATGTGTTTTGAGGATGTTCTTATGTCATGGAAATAACATTTGAGGACTTTTCATGTTTATTTTTCGGGTTTTAAATTAACGGTTGAATTTTATTTTATTAAAAGTGAATGCATATTCAAAGCATAAAGCGATAACCAATGCCGGTTTCGGTTAATAAATGGCGGGGGCGCGCGGGATCGGCTTCCAGCTTCTGGCGAAGATGTCCCATATATATGCGTAAATAGTGACTATGCTCAACGGCATTGGGTCCCCATACCTGGCTCAGCAACTGGCGTTGGGTCAGCACCTTACCGTGGTTATTCAGCAACACGGCCAGCAGGCGAAACTCGATAGGAGTAAGGTGCAGTTCTTCGCCCGCTCGCACGATACGGCGGTTGGCGAGATCGACCTGAATACCCGAAAAGGTGACCACCGGATCGCTTTGCTGCGCGCCTGCATTGCGACGCAGCGCCACCCGCAGGCGTGCCTGTAGTTCACCGATGCCAAAAGGCTTACTCAGATAATCGTCCGCGCCCGCATCCAGTGCGGCAATTTTGTCGCTCTCTTCGGTTCGGGCGGATAAAACAATAACCGGGATCTGGCTCCACTGGCGCAGGTCACGGATAAAATCGATACCGTCGCCGTCCGGTAAGCCTAAATCGAGGATCACCAGGTCAGGTTTACGCGTTGCCGCTTCAATAAGCCCGCGTTGCAGCGTGTCGGCTTCCCAGGCGCGCAGCCCCTCAGCTTCCAGCGCGGCACGCAGAAAACGACGTATGGCCTGTTCATCTTCAACGATGAGAACGTTAATCACAGATCCTCGGGTAATTCATCCAGTTGCGGGGGCGATTCCAGCGGCAGTGTAACATAAAAACTGGCACCGCCTTGCGGACGGTTAGCGGCGGTAATCGTCCCGCCATGCACCTCGACAATCGCCTCGCAGATAGCCAGCCCTAAGCCCACGCCGGGGATGGCCGACTCCTTGCTGCCACGGGCAAACTTAGCAAAAATTGCCTGCTCCTGCCCGGCGGGAATGCCGGGTCCGTTATCCCATACCTCAAGTGTAAGTCGGGAATCATCATGGCGGGCATCAATACCGATGTTCGCATTGTACCCGGCGTATTTGACGGCATTTTCCAGCAGATTAATCAGCACGCGTTCAAACAGCGGCCCGTCCACATGCACCAGCATCAGCGGGTCGGGGAGACTGAGCGCAATATGGCGTTCACCAAGTCCTGGTTCGAGCGTTCTCAGCGCGCTACCCACCACTTCTTCCAGGGTCAGCCACTCTTTTTTCAGGTTAAATCCGCCGGACTGGATACGCGCCATATCAAGCAAATTATTCACCAGCCGGGTGGTATTCAGCACATGCTGGCGGATTTCGCTGGCCTGCCTAGCGTGTTTCGACCCTTCGCTGGCAAGATCCAGCGTCAGGATTTCCGCCTGGCCGAACAGTACCGTCAGCGGCGTGCGCAGATCGTGGGAAAGCGCGGCGAGCAACGAGTTGCGAATACTTTCCCGCTCGCTGGCGAGACGCGCCTGTTCTTCGCTGGTGGCCAGCGCTTGGCGTTCGAGCGCACTGGCCACCAGCAGGGTAAAGGTTTCCAGCAAACGCTGCTGCTCGGGGATCATCAGCAGGCGCAAGTTTGCCGGTTCCACGATCAGCAAACCGTGCGTTTTCTGTGCGCTTTTCAGCGGCAAAATCTGGTAGGGCACGCCGGGGAGGGTATCGGTACCGGCACCCGCAGGTAGGCCTTTATCAAAGCTCCAGCGGGCAATAGCGTCATCCCATGGGCTGATCCCCTGCGTCTGGCTAATCGCCACCAGTTTTCCCGAATGGTCGGGCAGCAACACCTGGCTACGGGCATCAAACGTCGAACGGATAAACGCCTCGCTGGTGGTGGCGATATCGACGTCGCTGCGCCCGGTTGCCAGCGCTTTCGACATCTCATACAGATGGCGGGTACGCTGTTCTCGGTAGCGGGCGACGCGCGCCTGATAGCGCACGCCGGCGGTGAGGTTGCCGATGACCAGGCCGACCGTAAGCATCACGCCAAACGTCAACAGGTACTGCACATCGGAAACCGCCAGCGTACCCCGTGGCGCAATAAAAAAGAGGTCGAAGCTGACGACATTGATCACCGTGGCAAACGCCGATGGCCAGCGGCCATACAGCAGCGCGACCACCACCACGCCAAGCAGATAGACCATCACCAGGTTGGCGGCGTCAAAAGCCACCAGCCACTGCATGGCAATTAAGGTAATCGCGGCACACAGGGCCATCGCCACCAGACAGCCTTTCAGCTGGACGCGCCATTTTTCCATAAACGGGCGACTGTCACCGGGACGGGAGGGCAGGGTGACCGGCGTATCATCCGGCGCGATGATCACCAGGTCGAGATCCGGCGCGCGGCGTGCCAGCCGGTCGGCAAAGGATTCACCGCTAAACCAGCGCCGTTTGGTGCGTCTGCCGATCAGGATTTTGCCGAGATTGTGCTCGCGGGCGTAGCGCAAAATAGCTTTATCTTCTGCCGGGTCGGAAAGCGTGGCGGTTTCCGCGCCCAGCTCTTGCGCCAGATGGAGTGATGCGAGGATGGACCGACGCTGTTGCTCGGGTAAGCGGTGCAGGGCAGGGGTCTCCACATACACTGCATGCCAGACGCTGCCCAGTTTCGCCGCTAGCCGGGCGGCGGTGCGGATCAGCTTCTCGTTGCCCGTACCGTGCCCGACGCAGAGCAGGATCGCATCACGGGTATGCCAGACTTTTTCTTCGCCTAGCCTGTCGCGCCAGGCGCGCATCTGGTCGTCCACGCGGTCGGCGGTTCGGCGCAGGGCCAGTTCGCGTAAGGCGATAAGGTTGCCTTTACGAAAGAAGTGTTCGATAGCGCGTTCGGCCTGGCCACCGATGTAGACTTTACCTTCGTGCAGGCGCTGGCGTAAATCGTCAGGCGGAAGGTCGACCAGCACGATTTCGTCGGCGGCATCAAAGAAAGGGTCGGGCACGGTTTCACGCACCTGCACGCCGGTAACGCCGCTGACCACATCGTTCAAACTTTCCAGATGCTGCACGTTCACTGTGGTCAGCACATCGATGCCCGCTTCCAGCAGTTCTTCCACATCCTGCCAGCGTTTCGGGTGACGTGAACCGGGCGCGTTGCTGTGCGCCAGTTCGTCCATCAGTATCAACGCCGGACGCCGCGCAAGGGCGGCGTCGAGGTCAAACTCCTGAATCAGGCGGGCGCGATGGGCGATACGCCTTGGCGGCAGTACCGCCAGCCCATTGAGCAGGGCGGCGGTCTCCTTGCGTCCGTGGGTTTCGACCACGCCCACCAGAATATCCAGCCCCTGCGTCCGCAGCCGTTGTGCTTCCTGCAACATGGCGAACGTTTTCCCTACCCCGGCACAGGCGCCGAAGAAGATTTTCAGTTTGCCACGATGGTCCGTTGCCGCATGTTCCAGCAGTCTGTCGGGATCCGGGCGCAAAGGCTCGTCTGTCATGACTTATTTATCCTTGAGCGCATCCAGCGCCAGATTCAGTTCAATGATGTTCACCACCGGCTGGCCAATAAAATCAACCAGCGGGTGGGTGGTATTTTCTTCCACTAACCGGGCAACGGTTTCCGCGGGCAGATTACGCGCCTGGGCGACGCGAGGGATCTGCCAGACCACGGCCTGCGGCGTCAGGTTATTGTCCAGGCCACTTGCCGAGGCGGTAAGCAATTCAACCGGCACGCGGGCATCAGCCTGCGGGTTTTCCTGACGCAACTGTGCAACGCGCGCACTCACTTCTTTATCCAGCTCAGGGTTGCTGCCCGCGAGATTACTGCCACCGGATGCCATCGGATTATAGGGCGCATCGGCGGTGGCGGAAGGGCGACCGTGAAAATACCCCGGCGCGGTGAAGTTCTGCCCGATCAGGCGAGAGCCACGCACCACATCATCGCCCACGCGAATTAGTGAACCGTTGGCCTGCGCCTGGAACAGCCACTGCCCCAGCGCTGTGGTAACCAGCGGGTAAAGCCCGCCGGTAATCAACGTCAGTACTATTAAGAGTAGAAATGCAGGACGAATCAAAACCATTTTTTTATCCCTCTTACACCAGGCCGAACAGGGTCAGCAACAGGTCGATAATCTTGATGCCGATAAAAGGCACCACCAGTCCACCCAGCCCATAAACCCACAGGTTGCGGCGCAGCATGGCGGAGGCCGTCAGCGGTTTGTAACTCACCCCCTTCAACGCCAGTGGGATCAAAAAGACGATGATCAGGGCGTTAAAGATGACCGCGCTCAGAATGGCCGAGGCCGGAGAGTGCAGGTGCATCACGTTCAGCGCATTGAGCTGCGGGTAGGTCGCCGCAAATGCCGCCGGGATGATGGCGAAATACTTCGCCACGTCGTTGGCGATACTGAACGTGGTCAGCGAACCACGGGTCATCAGCATCTGTTTGCCGATGTGTACCACTTCAATCAGCTTGGTGGGGTTGGAGTCCAGGTCCACCATGTTGCCAGCCTCTTTCGCCGCCTGGGTCCCGGAGTTCATGGCAACCGCAACATCCGCCTGCGCCAGCGCCGGGGCGTCGTTGGTGCCATCCCCGGTCATCGCCACCAGACGGCCTTCTGACTGATATTGACGAATCAGCGCCAGTTTTGCCTCCGGCGTCGCTTCGGCGAGGAAATCATCGACCCCGGCTTCGGCGGCAATGGCAGCGGCAGTGAGGCGGTTATCCCCGGTGATCATCACCGTCTTGATGCCCATTTTCCGCAGTTGGGCGAAACGCTCTTTGATGCCGCCTTTGACGATATCTTTTAGCGAAATCACGCCCAGTACGCGTGCACCTTCTGCCACCACCAGCGGGGTAGCCCCAAGACGCGCCACGCGTTCCACCAGCTGTTCGACATCGGCCGGGAACTGGCCGTTGTTGGCCTCAATATGACGACGAATGGCATCCACGGATCCTTTGCGGATCATACGTTCCTGCACGTTAATGCCGCTCATGCGGGTTTGGGCGGTGAAGGGAACGAAGGTCGCCTGCAGGCTCTGTACGTCCCGTTCGCGCAGGTTGAAGCGCTGTTTTGCCAGAATCACAATGCTGCGACCTTCCGGCGTTTCATCCGCCAGCGAAGAGAGCTGTGCGGCATCGGCCAGCGTTTTTTCATCCACGCCGCTGGCGGGCAGGAACTCAAAGGCCTGACGGTTGCCGAGCGTGATGGTGCCGGTCTTATCCAGCAGCAGTACGTCGACATCCCCTGCGGCTTCCACGGCACGCCCGCTGGTGGCAATCACATTGGCACCGAGCATGCGGCTCATCCCGGCAACGCCAATGGCTGACAGCAAACCGCCGATAGTGGTCGGGATCAGGCAGACCAGCAGGGCTACGAGAACGGTCACGCTGACCGCCGTACCGCCGTAGACCGAGAATGGCCACAGGGTGGCGGTTGCCAGCAGGAAGACAAGGGTCAGAGCTACCAGCAGAATGGTCAGCGCGATCTCATTGGGGGTTTTACGCCGCTGTGCGCCTTCCACCATCGCAATCATCCGGTCAAGGAAGGTTTCGCCTGGGTTAACGCTACACTGAATCACCAGCCAGTCAGACAGGATGCGCGTACCGCCTGTGACCGAGGCGAAATCGCCGCCAGACTCACGAATTACCGGCGCAGACTCCCCGGTAATGGCGCTTTCATCCACCGACGCACCGCCCTCAATCACTTCCCCGTCGCAGGGAATAATGTCGCCCGCTTCCACCAGCACCACATCGCCTTTACGCAGATCGCCCGCGGGAATGTGATCGATTTGCGCGTCATGCTGCGGAGCGCGTAATTTGCGGGCGAAGGCGGTTTTCTTCACTCCTTTCAGACTGTTGGCCTGCGCTTTACTGCGGCCTTCCGCCAGCGCTTCGGCGAAATTGGCGAACAATACGGTAAACCACAGCCACAGACTGACCGCACCGGTAAACCAGGTGCTGCCGTCGAGATACCCACTCGCCATGGCAATCGCCAGCAGCGTGGTCAGCACGCTGCCAATCCAGACGATAAACATTACCGGGTTGCGCCATTGGGTATGCGGGCTCAGTTTGGTAATGGAATCAATCAGCGCCTGACGTACCAGCGTCGGTTCGAGCAGGGCCATTTGTTTGCGACTCATGACAAATACTCCGCAAATCAGCGTAAAGAGAGATATTCCGCTACCGGGCCAAGCGCCAGAGCAGGAATAAAGGTCAGGGCACCCACAAGCAGCACGGTACCGATCAGCAGGCCGATAAACAGCGCGCCGTGTGTCGGCAGTGTCCCGGTGCTGGCGGGCTGGATTTTTTTGGTGACCAGTGACCCGGCAATCGCCATGACCGGCACAATGACGCCGAAGCGACCAAAGAACATGCAAAACGCTAACAGGCAGTTCCAGAACGGCGTATTCGCACTCAGGCCCGCAAAGGCGCTACCGTTGTTATTCGCAGCGGAGGAGACGGCATACAGGACTTCACTAAAGCCGTGGATACCCGGGTTGAACATGCCGCTACGTCCGGCTTCGGTCATCATCGCCAGCGCCGTGCCGATCAGCACAAGCGCCGGGGTAACGAGGATCGCCAGGGCGGTCATCTTCATTTCGCGCACGTCGATTTTTTTGCCGAGGTATTCCGGCGTGCGACCAATCATCAGCCCGGCGATAAACACCGCAAGCAGCACAAACAGCAGCATGCCGTACAGCCCGGAACCGACGCCGCCAAACACCACTTCACCGATTTGCATCAGCCACATCGGCACCATCCCGCCCAGCGCGGTAAAGGAGTCATGCATGGCATTGACCGCACCGCAGGAAGCGGATGTGGTAATAACGGCGAACAGACTACTGACAAGAATGCCGAAACGGCTCTCTTTGCCTTCCATGTTGATCACGCTGTCGCCTCCCAGCGTCAGGAAGTGTGGGTTACCTTGCCACTCGGCCCACATGACGACGGCGACACAAATAACAAAGATGATTGACATGGCCCACAGGATGGCGTGCCCCTGACGGCGATCGCTAACGGCATCGCCAAAGGCGAAGCACAGCGCCGCCGGGATCAAAAAGATCGCCAGCATCTGCAGGAAGTTGGTCAGCGCAGTGGGGTTTTCAAACGGGTGCGCGGAGTTGGCGTTAAAGAAACCACCGCCGTTGGTTCCCAGCATTTTGATGGCTTCCTGCGAGGCAACCGGCCCCATCGGCAGCAGCTGTTTTGCCCCTTCCAGGGAGGTAAAAGGCTGGTAGGGCAGAACGTTTTGCAGAGCGCCCTGTTGAATAAATACCAGCGCCAGGATCAGCGACAGCGGCAGCAACAGCCACAGGGTAATGCGGGTCAGGTCGACCCAGGCGTTCCCCAGCGTACTCATGCTGTGGCGGGCAAAGGCGCGAATCAGAGCGAAAATGACCGCAATGCCGGTAGCCGCAGAGAGGAAGTTTTGCACCGTCAGGCCGACCATCTGGCTGAAATAACTCAGGGTGCTTTCACCCGCATAGGCTTGCCAGTTGGTATTAGAGATAAAGCTCACGGCAGTATTCAGCGCCAGATGCCAGGGCAAACCTGGAAATTGCTGTGGGTTAAAAGGCAGGATGCCCTGCAACATCAGGATGGCGAACAGTAGCACCAGACCAAAAATGTTGAGCCACAGTATCGCCATCAGGTACTGGAACCATCCCATTTCACGGGTATCAATCCCCATAATTCGCCACAGTCCGTTCTCGATGGCCGCTACCCTAGGAAGGGGCGTGCCGACGATCATTTTCGCCAGCACAGTCCCGAGCGGGCGAGCAAGGATAAACAGGACCAGTAAAAAGCTGGCAGTCAGTAAAAACGCCTGGGCAGCCATCAGAAAGCCTCCGCGTTAATCAGGGCATAGACCAGATAGCCCAACAACAGGAAAACCAGCACGATGCCGGTTACAACGCCTGCACTCACAATCCACCTCCAGGTGTTTTAGGGATTGAGGTGAGGGTAGGATTTTGCGTGCAAAGATTTCGCAAAAATCAGCGGGCGGGGTGTAAAAAAAATATAAAAATGGCGAAGACCATAATTTAACTAATGTTTAGTATTAATTTAACTTTTATGTAACTCAATTACGCGGTGAATGTAAATAAAGCTTAAATTTACAAAATTTAGTGGTCGGATGAGTAGTAAAATTACAAACAAAACGGTACTATTTTAACCAGATTCAGATGCGCCCCACAGGATCTGTAAACGATCTACATCATGGGGGACATTTTTTCCGGTGAATGTTACCGGCCAACAAAGGGGAGAAAATTATGACCGTATATAAAGCATTTCCAGTCCATGTCGTCTTAATGCGTCGCATTTTCGCCGTGCTGGCGGGTGTCCTGGCATTACCGGTAATGATGTTCTGGAAAGACCGCGCGCGTTTTTACAGCTATCTGCATCGCGTCTGGGCAAAAACCAGCGAGAAACCGGTGTGGATGGATCAGGCCGAAAAAGCGACCTGCGATTTTTATTGATCAATTGATTACACCCAGCAATAAAAAAAACCGCCACGTTTCGACGTAGCGGTTTTTTTTACCCCTCAGGATTCGCGGTCCGTTGGGGAACTATCAAGCCCCATCCAGGGTAATCCAGTCTCATACTCCACAGAATGTTCGTCAACCTGTTAGCCCTGAACGTTTTCTTAAAAGCCATGCTAACACTGGCTCACCGTTTTTTTTATCCACCCGCTACACTTAACCCACACTGTTGTCGCGAGAGGCAACCTGCGCTTGCACTCGTAACCTTCCTTTAACACACTAGCGCTGTTTTCTGACGGACATAAAATTCCAGGAGAGTTATGACCACCCATCTGGTCTGGTTTCGCGCGGATTTGCGCGTACATGATAATTTTGCCCTTGCGGCCGCCTGCGCCAGCCGTTCGGCCAGTGTCAAAGCTCTGTTTATCGCCACGCCGGGACAGTGGAAAAAATATGCGATGGCCCCGCGTCAGGCCGCGTTTCTTGCTACCCACCTTAATGCATTGCAGCAGGCGCTGGCGGAGAAGGGCATTCCGTTGATCTTCCGGGAAGTGGACGATTTTGCCGCCAGCGTGGAAACCGTGGCGACGATTTGCAAAGAAGAAAACGTCAGCCATCTTTTTTATAACTACCAGTACGAAGTCAACGAACGCCAGCGTGATGCGGCGGTGGAAAAGGCGCTGGCTGATGTCGCCTGTCAGGGTTTTGATGACAGTGTGATGCTGGCCCCGGGCAGCGTGATGACCGGCAATCATGAAATGTACAAAGTTTTTACGCCGTACAAAAACGCCTTTCTCCGGCGGTTGAAAGAGGATTTGCCCGAGTGCGTTGGCGCGCCGCGCGTGCGGGAAACGGGCGCATTAAGCAAGCCATGTACGATGCTGACGTTTGACTATCCGCAGGAAGAATATGATCCGGCGCTGTTTGCGGCGGATGAGAAAACGGCGATTCAGCGCCTGCGTCATTTTTGCCAGCAGCAGGCTGCTGGGTATGAGCAACAGCGTGATTTTCCGGCTATTGAAGGCACCAGCCGCCTTTCCGCCTGTCTGGCATTAGGTGTTCTCTCGCCGCGACAGTGCCTGCATCGCCTGCTGGCCGAGCAGCCTGATGCGCTGAACGGAGGGAGCGGGGCGGTATGGCTTAATGAGCTAATCTGGCGGGAATTCTATCGCCATTTGATGACCTATCATCCTGATTTATGTAAATATCATCCTTTCATTCCGTGGACGGATAAGGTGAAATGGCATGACCACCCGGAGCAGCTTCGCGCCTGGTCGGAGGGGAAAACCGGCTATCCGATTGTGGATGCCGCCATGCGCCAACTGAACAGCACGGGCTGGATGCATAACCGCCTGCGGATGATCGTTGCCAGCTTCCTGGTGAAAGACCTGTTGATCGACTGGCGTCGCGGCGAGCACTATTTTATGTCGCAACTGATCGACGGCGATCTCGCCGCCAACAACGGCGGTTGGCAGTGGGCGGCATCGACCGGAACCGATGCGGCACCCTATTTCCGCATTTTCAATCCCACGACCCAGGGGGAGCGGTTTGATACCGAAGGAGAGTTTATTCGCGCGTGGATCCCGGAAATTGCCGATGTGCCTGGTAAGGCGATTCACGACCCCTGGACATGGGCGGATAAAAAAGGCACGACCCTGGATTATCCGCGACCGATAGTGGAACACAAACAGGCTCGGGCTGCCACGCTGGCCGCCTATGAAGCCGCCCGTAAAGCGTAAAGAGAGTGATGATGAAAAATACCGAACTGGAAAAGCTGGTTAACGAGAAACTCAACAGTGCGGCGTTCAGCGATTACGGCCCGAATGGCCTACAGGTTGAGGGACGCGAAACCGTCAAAAAAATCATCACCGGGGTGACGGCAAGCCAGGCGCTACTGGATGAAGCGGTGCGTCAGGAAGCCGATGCGGTGATTGTGCACCATGGCTATTTCTGGAAAAACGAACCGGCGATCATTCGTGGCATGAAGCGCAATCGTCTGAAAACGCTGCTGGCGAATGATATCAACCTCTACGGCTGGCACCTGCCGCTGGATGCGCACCCGGAGCTGGGCAACAACGTACAACTGGCGGCACTGCTGGGGATTACGGTGATGGGCACCGTTGACGGTGAAGAGTTGTTGCCGTGGGGCGAGCTGTCGATGCCGGTTCCGGGGCTGGAGCTGGCGTCCTGGATTGAAGCGCGTCTGGGTCGCAGGCCGCTGTGGAGTGGTGATACCGGGCCAGATCTGATTAAGCGTGTGGCCTGGTGTACTGGTGGCGGACAAGGGTTTATCGATAACGCCGCGCGTTTTGGCGTGGACGCCTTTATTACCGGCGAAGTCTCTGAGCAAACCATTCACTCCGCACGTGAGCAGAACCTGCACTTTTACTCGGCAGGGCATCACGCGACAGAACGCGGCGGTATTCGCGCATTAAGCGAATGGCTGACCGAGAACACGGATCTGGATGTGACATTTATTGATATTCCGAATCCGGCGTAACGTTAATACGCGGCATCTCTACAGGTGTCGCGTATTAATAAAATGTCTTATTATTAGATTTTTTAAGAGAGAAATCTTTAGTGTAATATTTTAGGCGTTTTGTGATTAATAGTTTGCCGTGTTGTATATACTTCTTCAGTGAAAAGATGTTGTTACATTGAGTACGAAGATTTTGTCTTTGTAATAAGATTATTTAATTTCTAATCTGAAGGGAGCTTGCATCTTAAAATAAAAAACTTGATGATTTTTAGTCTGAATATCATGTTTAAATGTTTTTTTATGACGAAAGTGTTAATCAAAGAAATGTTTCAGGGGATGTTGCTTTGTCTGATTATTTTGCCTTTTCTCTCCCGCGCCGGTGTAGTCATCATTGGCACGCGGGTTATCTATCCGGAAACTAAAAAAGAAGTTACCGTCTCGTTAAAAAATAAGGGCGAGCAGGCAGCACTGGTGCAAAGCTGGATAGATACTGGTGACCCGCTCGCATTGCCGGAAAAGACTCATGTGCCTTTTGTGTTAACGGCGGATTCAACTCCGAAGTGCAACGCTAAGCCGCCAATCTTAGCTCTGCAAACACCACAGACGGTTGCCTGAA
>NZ_CBFFRL010000154.1:0-12004 GCF_965644215.1 Phytobacter sp. V69 | reverse complement strand
CGGGCATCGTGAAAAGTCTATGTCAAAGAAAGGGTTATGTTCTCATAATTGACGATTAAATCGCACCTTCCTTAGCCAAACCTACCCTTTAATAGCAGACTTTTTGCACCTGAAAAAAGAACATCTGGCAAAGTATGATCTGCATATTCCGGATGGCATTAAAGAAGACGTCAGCGAGTACCTTGCTGGATTATCCGCAGGTAAAACGGTCATTATCAATATCTTTGCGGGAAATGCTGACCGGTGCATGTCTCAGGAACAGCTTGCGAGCCTCATCAACCATCTTCAGCTGCGTTACGCGGATATCAATATTGTTTTACTTGATCACCGTAAGGAAATAAGGCTTCCATTGCCTGATGGCGTAACGGTTAGCCCCTTTAAAACCCTGCATCACATGATGGCGCTTATCGCCAGAGCGGACCTGGTTATTTCACCGGATACAGCGATTGTGCATATTTCTGCGACATGGAATAAGCCGCTGATTGCAGTCTATAAAGATGTACAACTGAACAATACGCTCTGGTCGCCTTGCTACGAGAATGCCAGTCAGCTCATCATCTCCGGTGGCAATATCCACCAAAGAAAAGAGGTGGTTCCACGCATTCTTAATGAGATAGAGAGGCGTGCCTTACTGGATTAACGCTCAGGGCGGGTTTACCCCGCCCTGTTGCTTGCTTAGAACAATTCCAGCGCCAGCAGCTCTTCAATCGTCTGACGACGACGAATCAGGCGCGCCACGCCGTTATCAAACAGCACTTCCGGCAGCAGCGGGCGGCTATTGTAGTTCGACGACATCGACGCACCATAGGCACCGGTATCATGCAACACCAGGTAATCCCCCGGCGTCACGGCAGGCAACGCGCGGGTTTCCACTTTACCGCCTTCCTGCTGGGTAAACACATCACCAGACTCACACAGCGGCCCGGCCACCACGGTATCGATACGGGGCGCGGCGGTTAAATCGCGCCCGTCAGCCGCCAGAGCGGTGATGTGATGATAGCTACCGTACATGGACGGGCGCATCAGATCATTAAAGCCGGCGTCAATCAGTACAAAGTGACGGCTGCCCATCTCTTTCACGCTGCGTACCTGTGCGACCAGCACGCCGGATTCCGCCACCAGGAAGCGTCCCGGTTCGATCTCCAGTTTCACCGGGTGGCCCAGGTGTTTAGCCACCTGCTCACGTGCGGTATTCCACAGGTTGTAATAGTGTTCAGTGTCCACGCCCTCTTCCCCTTCATGGTAAGGAATAGAGAGGCCGCCGCCGGCCGAAATGGCCTGCAAATCCTGACCAAACTCCACCACCTGGCGCACCATCGCGCCGCACACCTGCTCAAGGTGACCGTAGTCCACCCCGGAACCGATATGCATATGGATGCCCACCAGCTGCAGTTTATAACGCTGCATCACTTCCAGCGCGGCTGGCAGATCGCTATACCAGATGCCGTGTTTACTGTTTTCGCCGCCGGTGTTGGTTTTCTGGCTGTGACCGTGGCCGAAGCCCGGGTTGACGCGCAGCCAGACCGGATGCCCGGCCGACACCTGGCCCAGCTGTTCCAGCATATCCACCGACCCGGCGTTCACCGGAATGCGCAGCTCGCTTACGCGGGCCAGCGTCGCGTCATCAATGACGTCCGCCGTGAAGACGATGTCTTCCGGATGGGTTTTCGGGTCGTAACCCGCCGCCAGCGCACGCTCAATTTCCCCCAGCGACACCGAATCCACCTTTACGCCCTGCTCGCGCATCAGGCGCAGAATATGAATGTTCGAGCAGGCTTTTTGCGCGAAACGAATCACATCAAACTGCGTCAGACGGGCAATCTGGTCGCGAATAATTTGCGCATCATAAACCCAGACCGGGCAGCCAAATTCAGCAGGCAGGCGCAGCAGGTTTGCGGCATTAAGGTCGGTTGTGGTTTGTGTCAGTGGGCGTGGCATAGCAGACTCCGAAAGCGATTTTTTTATGATTACGCCACAGGCAAAGAGGAATAAAAAATATCGTTTTATTGTGAGTCTATGCAAAAATGATATGGATTCCCGTTCAAGGATGCCGCCATGCCCGCCGTAAACCTGCGCCACATTGAAATTTTTCATGCCGTGATGACCACCGGCAACCTGACGGAAGCCGCTCAGCTGCTGCATACCTCGCAGCCCACCGTCAGCCGGGAGCTGGCGCGCTTTGAAAAGGTGCTGGGGTTAACGTTGTTTGAACGCACGCGCGGGCGTCTGCACCCCACGGTGCAGGGGTTACGTTTGTTTGAAGAAGTGCAGCGCTCCTGGTACGGGCTGGACAGGATTGTCAGCGCCGCCGAAAGCCTGCGCGAATTCCGCCAGGGCGAGCTGTCAGTCGCCTGCCTGCCGGTCTTTTCCCAGTCATTTTTGCCGCTGCTGTTGCAGCCTTTCCTGGCTCGCTACCCGGAAGTGAGCCTCAATATCGTGCCGCAGGAATCTCCGCTGCTGGAAGAGTGGCTGTCCGCCCAGCGCCACGATCTGGGCCTGACGGAAACCGTCAGCACACCTGCGGGAACGGAACGCACGCCGCTGCTGACCTTTAACGAAGTCTGTGTTCTGCCGCAAAATCACCGGCTGGCGCACAAAACGCAGCTCACACCGGCGGATTTTCATGGCGAGAACTACATCAGCCTGTCGCGAACCGATAGCTACCGGCAGTTGCTCGATGCTTTGTTTGGTGAACATGAGGTGAAACGCCGGATGGTACTGGAAACGCATAGCGCGGCGTCGGTCTGCGCGATGGTCCGCGCCGGAGTGGGGATTTCGGTGGTCAACCCACTGACCGCGCTCGATTACGCCGCCAGCGGGGTGGTAGTGCGCCGTTTCAGTATCGACGTACCTTTTACAGTGAGCCTGATTCGCCCGCTGCATCGCCCCTCTTCTGCGCTGGTCGATGCATTCAGCCGCCATTTGCAGGAGGCGATGCCACTGATTACTGGCCCGCTGAACGCGGTACTCAACGCCGCTTAGGAGAGCATAAAGGTCACGGCATCGGCAGCATGCAGAGCCGCCGTATCAAACACCGGGATCGGCGACTGCGCCTGGGAAACCAGCAGGCCAATTTCGGTGCAGCCGAAAATTACCCCTTCCGCACCCTGCTCCGCCAGTTGTGCAATCAGCCTGACGTAATAGGCGCGCGAAAAGTCGCTGAAAGTGCCGAGGCAAAGCTCGTCAAAAATAATCTGATTGACCCGCGCACGGTCTGACACCCCCGGGATCAGCGTTTCAATGCCAAACTCTTCGGTCAGACGGCCACGGTAAAAATCCTGCTCCATGGTGTAGCGCGTGCCCAGCAGCGCCACTTTGGACTGTTTCTGCGCCACAATTGCCCGCCCGGTGGCATCAGCAATATGTAAGAACGGCACATCGCAGCGCGCTTCAATCTGCCCGGCGATTTTATGCATGGTGTTCGTACAGAGCACGATGCCCTGCGCACCGGCGTTTTGCAGCCCGATAGCCGCATCAGCCAGAATATCCCCGGCCTTTTCCCATTCGCCGCTGCGCTGGCACTCTTCAATCTCGTGGAAATCCACGCTGTGGAGCAACAGGCTGGCGGAGTGCAGGCCACCCAGCTTCTCTTTCACCCCTTCATTAATCAGGCGGTAATACGGAATAGTGGATTCCCAGCTCATGCCACCCAACAGTCCAATCGTTTTCATCATGCCTCTCCCTCTGAGTAAGCGCTCAGTCAAGCAAACTCAGAGGCGAGTTTCAACCACCCTGCTGGCATAAAAAAACCTGCCCGGAGGCAGGTTTATGGCAAATCAGGCAAATTAACGCGCCAGCCAGCCGCCGTCGACGGCAACGGTATAACCGTTAATGTAGTCAGATGCGCTGGAAGACAGGAACACAATCGGCCCCATCAGGTCGCTCGGCAGACCCCAACGGCCCGCCGGGATACGCTCGAGGATAGCCGCGCTACGCTCTTCGTCAGCGCGCAGTTGCTGGGTGTTGTTGGTCGCCATGTAGCCCGGAGCGATCGCGTTGACGTTGATGTTGTGCTTCGCCCATTCGTTCGCCAGCAGACGGGTCACACCCATTACGCCGCTTTTGGACGCGGTGTAAGACGGAACGCGGATACCGCCCTGGAAGGAGAGCATGGAAGCGATGTTAATGATCTTGCCGCCATTGCCCTGCGCGATGAAATGTTTCGCCGCCGCCTGAGACATAAAGAAGACGCTTTTGATGTTCAGGTTCATCACGTCATCCCAGTCCTGCTCGCTGAAATTGATCGCATCTTCACGACGGATCAGGCCTGCGTTGTTGACCAGAATGTCGATTTTGCCGAACTCTGCCACCGCACGATCCAGCAGCGCCGGGATACCGTCGATTTTACGCAGGTCCGCGGTCAGGCTCAGGAAGCGACGCCCCAGCGCGGTGACGCGCTCGATGGTTTCGGTCGGTTCAACAATGTTGATGCCCACGATATCGCAGCCCGCTTCCGCCAGACCCAGTGCCATGCCCTGGCCCAGACCGGTATCACACCCGGAAACAACAGCCACTTTACCTTGAAGAGAGAATGCATCCAGAATCATGTTTGTTCCTTAATCTTTCAGCGCCTGCAGCCGCAGGCATGTTTTTGTTATGCCTTTGGCGCTTAGCGCAGATCTTTAACCGCGACGTGGTCCATGTCATCAAAGACCTGGTTCTCGCCTACCATCCCCCAAATGAAGGTGTAAGCGCGCGTGCCCACGCCTGAGTGGATTGACCAGCTCGGCGAAATCACAGCTTGTTCATTATGCATCACAATATGGCGGGTTTCCTGCGGCTGTCCCATCATGTGGAACACGCACGCGTCCTCATCCATATTGAAGTAGAAGTAGACTTCCATGCGGCGCTCGTGGGTATGGCACGGCATGGTGTTCCACAGGTTACCCGGTGCAAGTTCAGTCAGCCCCATGCTCAGTTGGCAGGTTTCCAGCACGTCCAGCACGAAGTATTTGTTGATGGTGCGACGGTTGCTGGTGAGGTTGTCACCGAGCGTGACCGGAGACACATCCGCAGGCGTCACTTTTTTGGTCGGGTAAGTGCTGTGTGCCGGTGCGCAGTTGTAGTAGAACTTCGCAGGCGTTGCGGTATCGATGCTGGCGAAAACCACTTCTTTCGCCCCTTTGCCCACATACAGCGCATCGCGGTGGCCGATTTCATAGCACTGGCCGTCAACGGTGATGGTGCCCGGGCCGCCAATGTTGATAACGCCCAGCTCACGGCGCTCAAGGAAGTAGCTTACGCCCAGCTGTTTGCCCACTTCGCCGCCAACAGAGACGGTTTTGGCAACCGGCTTAATGCCACCGACGATGATACGGTCAATGTGGCTGTACACCATTATGTATTCATCATCGACGAATACTTGTTCAACCAAAAATTCATTGCGCAATCCCTGGGTATCCAGCGTTTTCGCATGCGCACTGTGGATGCTTTGTCTGACGTCCACATTTACCTCCGCAGTCAATGTTCCATTCGAATCGCACGTAACGGAGCGGATAAAAAACGTTCCGTTTTGCAGTATTGGCACATCTTAGCCCGGCTAAAACACGTTTTCAATCTTATATAAAACATCGTTTCATTTTTTTTCGTAATATATTTCTTAAACTGTAGTTCCGATCACGAACGTCTGGCATTTACACCATGGGATGGGGGAGCTCATTGGGCAGAAATACAAAAATTCATCATATCAAACAAATAGTTAATAACATCTTGAAGTTTTGACAGCCCACAGGCATTTTTACTGCGCGAAATCTAAGATCCTCTTTGATGTCGCAACGTTGTCGCGTTTTATAGGATGCTACGCGCTACGTTTTCTTTTAAACTGCGCTGGCCGTCACATAAGATGAAACGATGTTTTGATAAATTGACACCACATTTTTGAAATGTTGATGACGTGTATAACCGCACGATAATTAACGCGTATACACCAGGGAAGTACCGACAAAGAAACAAGTGGGTAGCGCGACGCGTTGCCCGGGGATGTTTGAGTTAGTGTTTCTGTAACTGGCCTTGCCCTCCTTAACGGAGGGCTTTTTTTATTGCTCTGCGCTTACATCCGTTCAACCACCAGCGCCACACCCTGTCCTCCGCCGACACACAACGTCGCCAGCCCCAGGGTTTTATCCCGCGCGGCCAGCCCATGCAGCAGCGTCACCAGAATACGCGCGCCCGATGCACCAACCGGATGCCCCAGCGCGATGGCACCGCCGTGGACGTTGGTTTTTTCGTAATCCAGCCCCAGCTCACGTGACACCGCCAGGAACTGCGCGGCAAAGGCTTCGTTCGCTTCAATCAGATCGAGATCGTTTACCGTCAGCCCGGCCTCGCGCAGCGCCCGTTGGGTTGCGGGCACCGGCCCCATCCCCATCAGCGCCGGATCCACGCCGCAGGCGGCATAGCCGCGAATACGCGCCAGCGGCCGAACGCCCAGCTCGCGGGCTCGCGATTCGCTCATCACCAGCAGCGCCGCCGAACCATCGTTGATCCCGGATGCATTGCCCGCCGTGACCGATCCCAGCGGATCAAACGCCGGTTTGAGCTTCGCCAGGCTGTCCAGCGTCACATCGCTGCGGGGATGCTCATCCGCATCAAAGCGGGTTTCGCCCTTTTTACCGGGCAAAATGATCGGCTCGATTTCGTGACGAAAGGCCCCTTGTGCCTGAGCCTGCGCCGCTCGGCGCTGGGACAGGAGCGCGATTTCATCCTGATCCTGGCGGCTGACGCCATAACGCCGGGCGACATTTTCCGCCGTCATCCCCATGTGGTAGTGGTTTACGGCGCAAAACAGCCCATCATTGACCATGCTGTCAACGATCCGCTGATCGCCCATACGCAATCCCCAGCGCGCTTTATCCAGCAGATAAGGTGCCGATGACATGTTCTCCATGCCACCCGCCAGCACGGTCTGCGCATCCCCGGCCCTGATGATCTGCGCGGCAGTGATCACGCTCTTCAACCCCGATCCACAGACAATATTCATGCTGGTTGCTGGCGTCGCGTTGGGCAACCCGGCCAACAGCATCGCCTGGCGGGCCGGATTCTGCCCAAGCCCGGCCTGTAATACATGGCCGAAAACCACTTCATCGACCTCTTGTGCCTCTACGCCTGCACGCATAAGTGACGCTTCCATAACCAGCGCACCCAGTTTCGGTGCCGCCATTGAACTCAGGCTGCCGCCAAATTTGCCAATAGCCGTACGCACCGCACTCACAATAACGATGGATGACATAAGTAACCTCTGATACCGAAATCGAGTGTTGCGATCTACTCGCACATCGGTTTGACATTAATGAGCCAGATCAGCACGCAGGAGACAACGCCGGTGCCAATCAGCAAGGTATAGGCGCCGGAGTAGCCGCCCAGATGGGACAGGCCAAACGCCAGGATTGAAAATGCAAAACAGCGCACAACGGATTGAATGGGATGCACAATGCCAATGGCGCGGACATAAAGATGACGGGGAAATTTCGTGGCAATCAGGGCGGTGCTCAGGTTGGTTGCGCCCGGTAAGCTCAGGCCAATCATCAGCAGCGAAACCCACAGCGCCACCGGCTGATGGGCCTGCAAATTAATGACAATCGCCACAATCCACCACAACGTGTAAACCAGCAGCGCAGACTTCACCCCGATGCGCTGATTCAGCCATCCCCAGCCAAACGCGCCCAGAGTGCCGAACAGCGCCGACAGCGACATATAAAAAATGGCCGTCGTTTGCGCATACCCCATCTCCATCAGCCGGGGGACAATCTGGCTAACAACACCAATCAGCATGATGTAGATCCCGCCGGTGGCGATCCCCATAAACCAGACATCGCGCATCAGCAATAACCGACGGAGCCCCACGCGCCCGACGGGTTTTGTCGGGGCCTGGTGAGCCGACACATGCCCGGCAGACAGCGGCTGATTATCCGGTGCCAGGCCAATGTCCTCAGGCCTGTTGGTGATAAACACCGCTACCAGCAGCGCCATCAGGAACATCAACACCGAGATCCCCCAAAATCCGTGCTCAATGCCCAGCCAGGCAAACAGCCCCGCCAGTACGGGCACAAAGAAGGCGCTGGAAAATGTCTGACCCACGGAACACCATCCCAGCGCCATCCCGACATTGCGCACAAACCAGCTGGCCATCAGCGACGTTCCCCCCACATAGGCGAAGCCGGTTCCGAAGAAACAGACGCCCGCGAAGAGCAGCGCGAAAGCGGCCAGCGACTGGCTATAACCAAGCAGGCCGAAGCAGAGACCACAGGCAATAAGGCAAAGGATAATGTTGAATTTCGGCCCTTTTCTCTCACACAGCCAGGCGCAAACCGGCCCCGAAAGAATCGATGCCCAGGAGGCGGGCGTCGCCAGTGTGAGCATGTCGCTGTAGTTGAGCTGATAACGCTGGGATAGCGCAGGCAATATGATGTTCAAACCGTGCGCCACCGCCCCCGCCGCCAGCCAAAACATGCACGCCTGAAACCCAATAATGGTCCAGCCATGCGGGCCAAATCCCGCTTTCCCTGTGCGAACCGCTCCTCTGCCCAGCGCCATTTCATTTTCTTGTTCAGCCATCGGGATGCCCTCGCCCTGCCCGGATTAGTTGCCGTCGCGTCGGTATCAGACCGACCTCATTTTCACATCCATCACACCCTGCAACGCGGGCTGACGCGACAATCGCTGGCCTGATTCCTGCGCATCCGGCTTGTCGGGTGAACGCCGCCTTACACTGCGTTAAGCGCCGGAATCCCCAGGATTTGCCGGGCAATAGCTGGCGTCGCCACGCGTTTGCCAAACACCGTAACCGCCTGCGCCGCACGCGTCACAAGGCTCAGGTTGGTAGCTTTTTCCCCCTTACGGAACCAGACGTTATCTTCCAGCCCCACGCGAAGATGCCCGCCCAGTGCCAGCGAGGCGAACAAAATAGGCAGGTGGTTTTTACCGATACCAAACGCAGACCAGCTGGCGTCCGCCGGAATGTGCGAGCTCAGGTACAGCAGGCTTTCGACGGTGGCCGGCATCCCACCGGGAACGCCCAAACAAAACTGGTAATGCAGTGGCGAGCGCAGTTGCCCTTGTTCGACGAAGTAGCGGGCAACGCCCAGCATTCCCGTGTCGAAAATCTCGATTTCCGGCTTAATCCCACGCGAGGTGAGAATCTCGCCCAGTTGGCCCAGAAACTGGGGGGAGTTAATAAACACGCCGCCCGGCATCCAGTTAAACGAGCCCGCATCCCAGGAGGCCATTTCGATGCCATCCAGCGTGGAGACATGCTCCTGACGTTGTCTGTCGGTGGCACGGTTGTCGCCGGATGTCGTGCAGTTAATGATGACGTCGCAATCTTTGTGTTCGCGCAGCACGCGAATGGTCTCGGCAAAACGCGCACGGTCCATCGTTCCCAGACCTTCATCATCACGCATATGCAAATGCACGACTGCAGCTCCCGCCTGCCAGCAGCGATACGCATCATCAGCAATTTCTTGTGGCGTTAGCGGTATATGTTCATTGATATCTTTTGGCGTTACCGCCCCCGTCAGCGCGACGGAAATAATGACATTCTCTCCAGCGTTCATCGTTCCACCTCCTGCTTAATGAATACAATGCATATAAATCATCGCGCCTGAATTTTTATTACGCGCAAGATTTACATACAGAAATTCATTGAAAACTAGCATTGAAAAATTAACGACAGAAATTCTTTTTACGCACGCGGTTATATCACGAATACATAACACCGCACAGATCACACAAAAACAATAAAACCATTAAAAATCAATAACAAAACGGTTATGCAAAAAGTGGATAAACGCCTCAATAAAAAGAATTTCAATCGCTAAAAACCTCAGTGTTATGCTCCATTCACAGTCATTAACTCTACTGTATTAACACACTCTGCTGGACGTTATTAACTCTATAACATCAGGCGAACTATTTCTGTTATTCAAACGACGAGGGAAACGCCTTCGCCACTATTTAAATAAAGGAGTCCGTAATGGTAATTAAGGCTAATTTCGAATCCGATCACGATAAAAGAAAAGAGATGCCCCATAAAGAAATCGGCACTATTCCTCATATGCCGTTTGAAGAATATTCAGAACGTCTCAAACACTGTTTTACGATGAAACGTAAAAACGGCATCCTTGAGGCGCGACTGCACACCAATGGCGATAGCCTGCAATGGGGAGCAGCGGCGCACCAGGGCCTGCATTACTTCTTTGACTGGGCGGGACGCGATCCGGATAACGAAGTCATCATCCTCGGCGGTACGGGGAAAGACTTTATGAAAGGGATCGGCCGTATGGATGAAAACGGCAAATGGCATCCGGCGACGGAATTTAACTCAGCCCCGGAAGAAGCCTGGAAAATGTATGAGTACCAGTATTACGACGGTACCAATGACATTGAAGGCCAGGTCTTTGATGTTGAAGTCCCGACCATCGGCGTCTGGAACGGTGCGGCTTTCCACACCGACTTAGTGCTGTTCAGCGATATCACCCTTTGTACCGAAGATGCATGGACCACCGAAATGCATTATCGCGTCAACATGGTACCGGGTGACGGTATCCAGATTGCCTGGCGCGAACTGATGGGCCGCAAACGTTATGCCTACGCCGAACTGACAGGGGAAATCATCACCGCCCGTAAAGCGCTGGAACTGGGTATGGTTAACGAAATTTGCCCGGATATTGAATCCTGCTACGACCGCGCGCAGCAAATCGCTGAACTGATCATGCGCACTGGCACGCGCGTCACCCGCCGCATGACCACCCAGCAGCTGCGCAAACCGTGGAAAGAAGATATCGCCAACGAACTGCGTAACGCCTTCGCGACCGAAATGTTCGTGACCGCAACAGAGCACTCACCGCACGACGTCAACTACTGGAACTGGGCTCATGAAGAGGCCGAGCTGGTAATGGCCGCCGAAAAACGCGGAAAAGTCGTGCGCCCACGCATCGGCGGCGGCCAGGCAGAAGATGAAATCAAGTGATGTAGCCTCTGGCACATCGCCTGATATCTGATGGCGCAATGTCTGTCCGGCCTGTGAGATGCTCGGCTCGCAGGTCGGACAGGTGTTAGCGCTCTGCTCAACAAACAGGTAATCTCGCTACGCCATGGTACAAACCGCACGATCCGGGCTGGCCATCGCCTGTGCGTGAACCGCCCCACCGCCCAGAAACGCCTGAAACTCACGAACAAACAGGGCCGCCGGAAAATGGCTGTTTTTCTTCGACCAGACCAGTTCAAGAATGAAGTGACAATCCTGCTCGTCCAGCTCCAGCAGCGTGCTGTTTTTCCCCAACAGATACGCGCGGTGCCTTGGCATCAGCAATACGGCATTGTGATTGAGTTCGAGGTTAAAACAGCAGGAGCCCAGATTGGGGTACTCCTTAAACAGCATAAAATCGAGACCGTGGCGGGTAATAAACTGCGTGCTGTAATCCCCGGATAACGCAAACTCGCGCGGGTCGATGCGGATAACCGGATACTCCACCACTTCCCGCAGTGATACACGTCCGCGCCCGGCCAGCGGATGGTGCCGATGCAGCGCAACGCACAGGGGATCGGTTTGAAAAGGGATCGAACAAAAATTTTCGCGTAGCGCCAGAAAATGGGGGCGAATAATAAACCCCAGATCGCACTGGCCGTTTTCCAGCATCAGCAGTGCGTCATCCAGCTCGCTGTCCCGGCAGTCCACCACCACCTCTTTATGCTGGCGCTGAAAATTGCCCACCAGCTCGACCAGTAAATTACGAATAGCCTCACCCAAAAACGTAATAGATAACCGCTGTCGGCTTTGCCCGGTGAATGTACGAATACGTAACATGGAATCATCATATTGCTGAATCACTTTGCGCGATTCGGACAGCAACAGCTCGCCCGCGCTGGTTAGCATCACTTTGTGGGTATCGCGACGAAATAACTCGGCGCCAATGCTCTCTTCAATCTCCTTTATACCCAGAATACTTCGAGTTGCAGGAGCCAGTGAACCCAAGTCAATCGTAGGGATAGGTTGTTTAAGCACTAC